>CAADGJ010000239.1 GCA_900696505.1 uncultured Nitrosospira sp. | reverse complement strand
GAGGACATGCAATTGGGAGAAGTGGCCAATCTATTTCAAGATCGCTACGTGACGCGTCTGCCGGTCGTACGGGGAACGCGGCTCGTTGGCATCGTGGCGAGACGGGACCTGTTGCACGGATATATGAAGGCGTCGGAATACTGGTCCTAATTACTGGAGTGGGTGGCATCTGATTGTCTCGCAGGGCCGATTGATTCTCCTGGTGCTTGGTCTTGGCATCGGTTGTTGGTTTGGAAGGGGAGTTATGACGGGATGGGCCGGTGAAGACCGGTCACCGTGCGCGATCCATTATCCGAGCGATCAAGGGATAGCCTGGCAGTGTCGACGTCTACAACGGGGAGAAGGATTGGAAAAACTCTTTGGGACGCGATGGCGTGATGTTGCGCGATTTAATCGAATTGATCGCCGGCATGCAGTGCCTGGCCGAGAGATCAAAGTCCCCCTTCGCATTGAAGAGGTGGCCGAGTTTACCCCCCTTCCACGAACCTACCATGGGGGAGTTCGAGGTGAGAAACTGATCCTCGTCGATTTGACGGAGCAGTTTCTTGGGGCTTACGAAAAGGGTCAGTTGAGATTCTCTCTTCCCATCGCATCCGGAGGGGCGGAAAATGCCACGCCCGTCGGAGAGTTTCGAATCAGCGCCGCCCACCGTACCCATCGGTCCTGCCTCTATAGCATCGACCACACGGATGAGCCTTACCCGATGCACTATGCGCTACGGTTTCACATTAACAAAGAAGGGGTCAGCTACTGGATTCATGGCCGTGACTTGCCGGGATTTCCGGCGTCACATGGCTGTATAGGCCTTTCTGATGAACAGATGCAGGCTGCCTATTATGGGACGCCAACCTTCCCTCTGCTCGAAGATGCTAAGATGCTGTATGACTGGGCCATAGAAGGCGTGAACGAGACGGACAGTCTGCAAGTCCTCACGAACGGTCCACGGGTGGTCATTCAAGGCGTGGCACCGACATCCCATCGGTAATACGGTTATCACTTCCCCCTGATAAGTGCCCGGGGCCGCCTCCCTGACGGAAAAATGTGGGCTTGTTAGCCTCTGGAAGTCGATTTTAGATAGGCTGTGCCCGATTGCCAGGGGTTTCCCTTGTGGGAGATGGACCGGCGAGGCGCATAAAGTTAGCCGCCTCGGTGTGTCCTATTCAGGTGAGTCCCGCCAAAACCGTGTGAGCATATCTGACGAGAGAGGAGGATGGAAGGGCATGGAGAAACGAACGAAACTGGCGGAAATAGTCGGGAGTCAACAGGACACCATTCTCAAAGACTGGGTGGATTTTCAACTGAATGCCATCACCTTGCGACGAGATCTCATGAAAGAGAGTGAGTTGCGTGAACAGTCGCGTGAATTCTTGAACCTCTTTACTCAGGCGGCGCAGACCGGATCGGATGTCGGTGAAGCCACCTGGAAGCCCGTCAAAGACTTTCTGGGGCAGATTACCAGGTCTCGCGTTCTGCTGGGCTTTCCTCCCTCCGAGACCGCCACCTTTATTTTTTCTCTGAAGCAACCTCTCTTCGACGTGATCCGTGCCGCCGTGAAGGATCCGAAAGATCTCGTGACGGATATGTGGACCACGACGACCCTCCTCGACAAGATCGGGTTGTACGTGATGGAGCTGCATCAACAAAATCGTGAAGAGGTCATTCATCGCCAGCAGGAGGAACTGCTGGAATTGTCCACGCCCGTCGTCCAATTGTTCGAAAACATCCTCGCGTTGCCGCTGATCGGCACGCTGGACAGCGCACGGACCCAGGTCGTCATGGAGAACCTGTTGCAACGGATCGTTGAGACCGGCGCCACGATCTCCATCATCGACATCACCGGCGTCCCCACCGTCGATACACTGGTGGCGCAACATCTGTTGAAAACCGTTGCGGCGGCCAGGCTCATGGGCGCCGATTGCATCATCAGTGGGATTCGCCCGCAAATCGCCCAAACCATCGTCCACCTTGGCGTGGACCTCAGTGAGGTGACGACCAAAGCCACGCTGGCCGATGCCTTTATGATTGCCTTGCAGCGCACCGGTGCCACGGTGACGAAGTCGGCCGCGTCCAAGACGAAAGGATGACCATGGAGAGAATCCCGATTTTAAAAATGGGGAGTTTCCTCCTGGTCACGGTCCAGGTGGACATGCACGATCGCCTCGCCATGACGTTGCAGGATGATTTGACCGGTCGCATCGTTAAAGATCGTGCTCACGGCGTCCTCATCGACATTTCCTCGCTCGAGATCGTGGATTCGTTTATCGGCCGCATGATCGGCAACATCGCCAGTATGGCGAGGGTCTTGGATGCGGAGACGGTGGTCGTCGGCATGCGTCCGGCCGTCGCCATTACGCTGGTTGAATTAGGACTGTCCCTCCCCGGAGTGCGCACGGCGCTCAATGTCGATCAGGGCGTGGAACTGCTGAAAGAATGTATTGAAGAGAGAGCTCAAGGGAATGGCCACGTTGCGGGATGAGATCTATCCCATCCGCTCTTCGGATGACATCGTGAAGGTCCGTCAAATCACGAGGGAGTGGGCGCTGATGCAGACTTTCTCCCTCGTCGATCAGACGAAGATCGTGACGGCCGCCAGCGAACTGGCGCGCAACACACTCGAGCATGGCCGTGGCGGTGAGGTGCGTATTCAAGCCCTGCAGGAAGGTCCCCGCCGGGGCCTCCGCCTGACGTTTACCGACCAAGGACCGGGGATTCCCGACCTTGCAAAGGCTTTGCAGGATGGATTTACGACGGGAAATGGCATGGGATTGGGCCTGAGCGGATCAAAGCGTCTTATGAACGACTTCGATATCCAATCTGAGGTTGGGAAGGGAACGACGGTCATGATTGCGCGGTGGAAGTGAATCCATGATTAAGGAACAACATGTAGCGGGTGATCAGGTTCAGGTACCGGTGGGCGAATCCACCCGCGTGGCGGAGGCGCGCCGCAAGGCAGTTGAATTGGCCGGACGGATCGGCCTGGACGAAACGAAGACAGGAACCTGTGCGGTGATCGCGTCTGAGATGGGCACGAACCTCGTCAAACATGCGACAAACGGGGAAATGTTTGTGAGGAGCGTGACGCAGGGGACGATGCAGGGCATTGAACTCGTGGCGATCGATCGAGGACCCGGGATGTCAAATGTCAGTCACGCATTGAAAGATGGGACCTCCACGGCCGGAAGCAGCGGGAACGGTCTTGGCGCGATGATGCGGATGGCAGCCGAATTCGACATTCACTCCCTGCCTGGACGAGGAACGAGCCTCGTGGCTCGTGTCTGGAATGGACCGGTGTCGGCCCGCCAGACGTCTGTCATGAGGACTGGCGTTATTCACCTCGCCAAACCGGGTGAAGCTGTTTCCGGGGATGCCTGGTATTCCGAATGCACGGGATCTCGCACGCTGTGCGCGGTCGTAGACGGGTTAGGCCACGGAGCCCTCGCGGCGCACGCTGCACAGCTGGCGGTGGAGACCTTGCGCGCCCATGCGCAGGCCTCATTGACCGAGCAGGTGGACCTCGCACACCGCGCGCTTCGGTCGACAAGGGGCGCAGCCCTTGGCATTGCAGAAATTCTGCACGATCAACAGCTCGTTAAATTTGTCGGCATCGGGAATATCATGGCGTCCATATGCCAGGCGGGAGGCTCCAGGAACATGGTGTCCCAGAACGGCATTCTCGGCCATCAGATCAGACGCGTGACGGAGTTTCAGTATCCCTGGCCCGAATCAGCGATGCTGGTGATGTGTTCGGATGGCATTAATACCCATTGGGACATCAACGCCTATGTCGGGCTGGCTGCTCGCGATCCGAGCCTTATCGCCGCCACGCTGTATCGCGACTTTTCTCGAGGGCGCGACGATACGACGGTGGTCGTGCTCAAGAAGCGCACGACGGATGGTTGAAATGGCCCCGGAACATCCCGGACGAATCCGAGGGGACGACAGGATCGGTTCTGCATCGAAAGGTCATACGCCATGAGTTATGCGATCATCAATGTCGCACTGAAGTATGAAGATGATGTCGTGGCGGCGCGTCAGCGGGCCAGACAGATTGCCGGTCTGATCGGCTTTGATGCGCAAGACCAGACACGCATCGCGACAGCGGTGTCTGAGATTGCGCGCAATGCCTTTCGCTATGCTCGGAACGGTGCGGTGGAGTTTCTGATCGAAGGGCAGACCGCTCCGCAGGTCTTGTTGATTCGTGTGACGGATAGCGGGCCGGGCATCGCCGATCTCAAACACATTTTGGAGGGACGGTACCAGTCTGACACGGGGATGGGGCTGGGCATCATTGGCGCCAAACGTTTGATGGACCAATGCGAAATCGACACCGCCGTGGGGAAAGGCACCAGGGTGTCGCTGAAGAAGGTCTTCCCATCGAAGACCAGAGCATTGGGCGGAAAAGAACTTGCGAGCCTGGTGGATCAGTTGATCCAAACGCCCGCCCAGAATGCGCAGGAGGAATTACGGCAGCAAAACCATGAGCTCTTGCGGGCCCTGGACGAATTGCGTCTCCGCCAGGACGAACTGGTTCGCATGAATCAGGAACTGGAGGATACCAATCGTGGCGTCGTGGCGCTTTACGCCGAGTTGGATGAAAAAGCGGACCATCTCCGGCGGGCCGACAGTATGAAGACGCGGTTCTTATCGAATATGAGCCACGAGTTTCGAACGCCCTTGAGTTCAATCCTTGCCTTGTCCGGACTGCTGTTGGATCGATCTGATGGAGAGCTGACCGCCGAACAGGATAAGCAGGTCCGATTTGTGCGCAAGGCGGCGGAAAGCCTTCTCGAGTTGGTCAACGACCTGTTGGATCTCGCAAAAATCGAAGCCGGTAAGGTCGATGTGCGACCGGTCGAGTTTGAAGTCAAAACGATGTTCAGCGCTCTCAGGGGCATGCTGAAGCCCCTGCTGGCCGGCTCGTCGGTGAATCTTCTCTTCGAAGAAGCGGAGGATCTCCCGACGTTGTACACGGACGAAGGGAAGGTCTCGCAGATCCTGCGGAACTTTATTTCGAACGCACTCAAGTTTACGGAGCGGGGAGAGATTCGCGTCACGGCGTCCGTCGATGAGGAGCGCCGCAATATTGCCATCGCGGTGGCTGATACCGGCATCGGCATTCACCCGGCTGATCAAGCTCGAATTTTCGAAGAATTCACGCAGTTGGATAGCCCGATTCAGCGAAAGGTGAAAGGCACAGGGTTGGGCCTGCCGCTGTGTAAAAAATTGGCCCTCTTGCTCGGCGGGCAGGTGACGGTCGACAGTCAGGTCGGCAGCGGCTCGGTATTCACGTTGACCATACCGCTCTATCACGAGAAGGCGTTGGACAACATGCTGAAGCCGGGCGGCGAAGCCGAGAGGGAGCTGGACCCTGCTCGACTTCCCGTCCTCATTGTCGAGGACCATCCGGAGACACGGTTGGTCTATGAAAAATATCTGCGGAACAGCCGGTATCAGGCGCTGGCCAGCGGCGGCCTGCGTGAAGCCCGCCGGCTCCTGTATCAAGTGCGGCCGGCGGCGATCGTGCTGGATCTTTTGTTATGCGGCGAGGACAGTTGGCAGTGGTTGGCGCATTTGAAATCGGATGAGCGCACGCGCGACATCCCCATTCTCATTGTCACGACGGTCGAGGATCGGGCCAAGGCCTTCATGCTGGGCGCCGATGCCTATCAAGTAAAACCGATTGAGGCATCGGTGTTGATTGCCGAGTTGGATCGTCTGACGAAGAGGCGTGATCACGTGGAACCGCCTCCTCCGGACCGTCCGCGTATCATGATCATCGACGACGAGGAGTCATTCCGCTATATCCTCAGGAAGTGCCTATCGAATATCGAATGCGACGTCACGGAATCCGGCGACGGGATGGAAGGCATCCGGATGTGTCGTGAGCTCCGACCTGACCTAATTTTCCTGGATCTCAATATGCCGGGACGATCGGGCTGGCAGTTTCTCCAGGATTTGACCGCCTCGGAAAAGTTGGCGGGCACGCCGGTCGTGATTGTGACCTCGCAATCCCTCTCGAACGAGGCGAGAATGTTGCTGGAGCAATCCTCGCGGGGTATTGTCATGAAAAACGAGTTATCGGAAGAGGCGATTCATCAGGTGGTCGGCGAACTCGTTCCCGAGGCCTTCGCGCGCCATCATCATTCATAATCTGTTGGTTGCAAGAGCATCGTGAGCACCATCTTTCAGCACATCATTCTCAATGTCGACGATGACGAAGGGGCGCGCTACGCCAAGACCAAAATCTTTGAGCGAGCCGGCTATCGGGTGGTCGAGGCGGCTACCGGCGCGGAGACGTTACGGCTGGTGCAGGAGCAGCAGCCGCACTTGGTCCTGCTCGACATCGGCCTGCCGGATATCAGCGGCATCGAAATCTGTCGCTTGATCAAAAAGAACCCCGCGACCGAACATATGATGGTCCTGCAGGTTTCCGCTTCATGCGTGCGACCCCAGGAACGGGCGATGGGACTCGATGGCGGTGCGGACGTCTATCTGAGCGAGCCCGTCGAAGCCAGCGAGTTGATCGGCGCGGCCAAGGCGCTCCTACGGCTGTATGATCGTGAGCAGGAGAGCCGGATTCTGCTCAAGGAACTCACTGAGCGAGAACGGTTCATCAAAAGCATGGTCGATGCGGCGCCCTCCACGGTCTACCTCTACGATTTGCGTGAACAACGCAACCTCTACACCAATGCCCGATCCGGCGCCACCCTGGGCTATGCGTCAGATGAACTGCAATTTGTCGGTCGAGAAACCTTGCAATCATGGGTTCATCCCGACGACAGGCCGTTGGTGATGGCTCAGCTGGCCCAATTGCCGGAGCAAGCGGATGGCCAGGTGATCGAATTTGAGTGCCGGGTTCAGCATCGATCGAAAGAATGGCGCTGGTTCCTCTGCCGCAACGTCGTGTTCTCCAGAGACGACAATGGGCAACCGTTGCAAATCTTGGGAACGGCCCTCGACATCACCTATCGCAAACAACAAGACGCCGTTCTGCGACGCGGGAAAGAGCAGCAAACGCTGTTGCTTGAGATCAGCCGCTTGATCTTGGAAATGCCGGTCGATCGCGAGGCCTGGACAAGGGCCATTTACGAGAAGGTCGCGCCGCATCTCGATGTGGATCTCTGCCTGAATTTTCTACTCGATCAGAAAACGAAAGGCCTGCAGCTTCTTGTTGGATTGGGTGTGCCCGCGGCGCTGGCGGCGAAGGCTCAGCGGCTCGACCCGGGGCAAGCCTTTTGCGGGTATGTCGTTGATGCGGGGACGTCTCTCGTCGCCGATGCCGAGTTGATCGCAACGGATCCACGAGGCCAATTCGTTCGGGAGATGGGCGCTCGCGCGTATGCCTGCCATCCCTTGAAGGCCAACAATGGAGAGATCCTAGGAACATTGTCCTTCGGGACCAGCCGGAAAGATCGATTTACTGAAGAAGAAATCGGATTTTTCCAAACGCTCTGCCACCTGGTGGCGCTGGCATGGGAGCGCCACAGCGTGTCATCCGCACTGGGTGAGAGCGAAACGCGGCTTAAGGCGATCGTCGACAGTGCTCTGGACGGCATCATCACGATCGATGATCAGGGCACCATCCATCGTATCAATCCGGCTGTGGGACGGCTCTTCGGGTATCCCGCTGACGCGCTGCTCGGACGCCATATCACGTTGCTCTTGCCAAGTCTGTATTCCGTTGAAGGGGCAGACACTCCGGGCGTCGATCAACCGCGCAATGACTCAGGGGTGAGCGGACTCAGACGAGAGATGCTGGGCGTTCGAATGGATCGGTCCAGTTTCCCGGTGGAATTGGCCATCAGTGAAAACCATCTGGATGATGCGGTCACCTACACCCTGTTGTTACGCGACATCACGGAACGAAAGAAGGTTCAAGAGCAAACTCGGCAATGGACGATCGAACTTGAACAGCGGGTGTCCGAACGGACGGAGGAATTGCTGCTGTCCCGCACGCGCCTGCGGGCACTCGCATCCGATCTCACCTTGACCGAGCAGCGAGAGCGTCAACGTCTCGCGACCGAGTTGCACGACTATCTGGCGCAATTGCTGGTCTTCGGTCGTATGAAACTCAGTCAAGCCCAACGAGGGAACCTCGGCCCGGCCACAACCCTGGTGAAGGAATTGGACGACATGCTGGACGAGGCATTGACGTACACCAGGTCTTTGGTGGCGCAATTGAGTCCTCCGGTTCTGCGCGAGTTCGGATTGGTGGTCGCGATCAAATGGCTGGCGGAGCAGATGCGACGTCATGAAATGACCGTGACCGTGCAATGCGAGGCGGATCTTGCGCCGGTACCCGAGGATCAGGCGGTGTTGATCTTCCAGTCGGCCCGCGAACTCTTGATTAATGTGTCGAAGCACGCGAAGACCTCCCAGGCCTCAATCTCGGTGTGGATCGAGCAGGACATGCTCCATCTGTGTGTCGGCGACGAGGGGGTTGGCTTTGACCAGGCGAGCACGACGAATATTGCCGCGCCCATGTTCGGCCTCTTCAGTATCCGCGAACGCATGGAAGCGTTGGGGGGGCGCATGGCCGTCGAGTCTGCTCCCGGCCGTGGGACGAAGATTACGCTGATCGTTCCCTACGTCGGAGGATCAACCGCGACGGATGTTCGCTCCCGGACCGACATGGCCTCATCGCCAGAGTCTGAGCCGGAAGTCGTGTCCGCGCTCGATGTCCTGGCTGTGTCGCCCGGGCCGCAATCGGCCCATTCTTCACGAACTCGGGTGCGCTTGGTGGATGACCAGGCCATGCTTCGCCAAGGAGTCCGAACGGTTCTCGAAGGGTACCCGGATATTGAGATCGTGGGCGAGGCCAATAATGGAGAACAGGCGCTGCTGCTCGCACAGTCCCTGCAACCGAAAATCGTCATCATGGATATTAATATGCCGGGCATGGATGGAATCGAGGCAACACGCCGGCTCAAGCTCGAGCAGCCTGAGACGTTGGTGATAGGGCTGTCGGTACACAATGACTGGCAGATCGAAGAAGCGATGCGAGCAGCGGGAGCGGTATCATTTCTGCCGAAGGATGCTGCCATCGAACAGTTGCATGAAACGATTCAGGTCGCCATTCGCGCAGCTGCCAGAACGGCGTGAAGGCCGTGGGGTGGTCTGAAGCAATCGCGCGTCACTCGCCACTGCGTGGTGGAAGGGAATGGCCGGCAGAGGGGGCTGGAGCAGTGCCGGGAGAAACGACTATTCCGATGACAGCGATGCTGGAAAACAATGCCCCCGCATAAAAGGTGAATGCCGCCCCCAATCGATCCCACAAGAATCCCGCCACAATGCTCGCCATGAGCATGGCCAGTCCGCTGGCCAGGTCGAAACATCCATACGCGGTACCTCTCAAGTCAGGCGGCGCCTGGTCCGCCACCATCGCGGCAAGTAGGCCCTGCGTCATTCCCATGTGAATGCCCCACAGTGCCACTCCTCCCAATATCACGCCCCAATGATTGGTGGTCGCCAGCACCACATCGGCGGCAATTAATACCAGCAGTCCCCATGTCAGCATCGTTTTGTGATTGATCCGGTCCGAAAGCTTGCCGAAGGGGTAGGCGGAGGAGGCATACACCAGATTCATCGCGACCATCACGAGGGGAATGAAGGCGAGAGGGATGCCGCCCTGCTGGGCGCGCAGCACCAGAAACGCCTCGCTAAAGCGCGCCAGCGTAAAGACGGAGCCGATTCCCACCACCCACCAGAAGGCCGGACTGAGATGCCTGAAGTTCGCACGAGTGATTGGATTAGCTCGGCGGGAGGATGACGAGGAGACGGGCTCTTGTATGCCGAACAGGAGAAGCGCGACGGCCAGCATGCCTGGTATGACGGCTACCCCGAAGACTGCGCGGAAATTGTCGGCCCACAACAGCATGAATCCGGTAGCGAGCAAAGGACCGAGAAAGGCGCCCACCGTGTCAAGTGATTGGCGGAGGCCGAACGCGGCTCCCCGTAGCTGCGGCGGTGCGATATCGGCCACCAACGCGTCGCGAGGCGCGCCTCGGATGCCCTTTCCCAGTCGATCCAACAAGCGAGCCGTCAGGAGTGTGCCAATGTCCGGCGCCCAGGCGAAGAGCGGTTTGGTAAGGGCTCCAATCGTATAGCCGCAGAGGGCCAATCCCTTCCGCTTGCCCAGATAGTCGCTCAATGTACCTGAGAAGATCTTCACCACGAGGGCGAGGGACTCGGCCAATCCTTCCACCAGCCCCACCGCGATGGTCCCCGCGCCGAGCGTCGTGACCATGAACAACGGCAAAAGGCTGTGGATCATTTCCGAAGAAATGTCCATCAACAAACTGACGAAGCCCAGGATCCAGATACCAGAAGGCAGCTTGTGAAGCGAGTGAGAGGGAGGCATGGGCATACCAATCGGCGTCGTGCCGTGACGGTTGAGCCGATCTGGGGGCTCGGCAGAACAGATTATGGGAATTGCCGGGTATCGCTGTCATGTGGGATTCCGCAGATTAGGGTAAAGCGTCAGTAAATCGTCGCCCTGCCTCCAGTCATACCGTGTGACATCGACCAGATGGCCTTCCTCTTCGCGATCGATCCATAATTCCCACTGGCCGTCGTGATTGCGGTCGTACCAGTAGAAGAGTGGGTGCAACGCTACATCGGGTTCTGCTGAAGCGGGATCGTCGTACGAGATGCCCAGGATGTGACGCGCTGTACGATAGTCTACCTGGCCATTCCCTTGGAGCGAGTAGTCGCGAAACAATAAGCCGACGACCGAATCAAATGTCTGTTCGATGAGGAAGTCATCTCCCGGTTCAGGTGGAAGTGGAGATCCGGCAGGAGAGGCGGTCGGCAACGCGAGGCAGAGGACCAACAACATTGGGAGACAATGAGTCCATTTCATGTTCATCGCATCCTCCCTTCGCCGCGTGAATCTGTGCCTTCCTCATCTTTGCGCTGCTTCCGTGTCCGGCACCCTGGAAATGTGCCTAGTTCAGCCGGTTCGCGACCCTAAGTAGGAAATAGGGAGCAAGAGTGCTTCAGCACGTGTGTTCTCAACGCGTTATGTCGATTCAGGTGTGACGGCGGCGTTCTGGCCGTCACCAGTACAGAGTTTGCGGCGCGGGGAATACGACGACAATGTGGAGTTGCTAGAGACAGGGACGATCGGAGAACAGCACGATGGGTATCTGCCTGTGAGACACATGCAGGACGACAGCGCCAAACAGTCGGGAAAGAAATGCGAGGTCTTGCTGTTGTTGCAGCGTGACGACTGCCCGCACCGAGGTGGCCCAGGCCTGTTGTTCATCCTTCGACGCAAGGGCCGTATTCGTGAGGTGTAAGAGCCGCCCTTGATGCCAGGCCTCGATTGTGCCTGGTCTACGTTCACGTTGAGTGTCGCCGGGTGTGTTGGTTTCTAACACCAGATGTCCGATCTTGAGGACCGTCACGACCTCATCGCGCAGGGCTGCACAATCAATACGGACAGCGCGGGTGTGATGCAGTGAGTAGAACGCCTCTTCATCTGCCACATATTGCCGAAAGTCGCTCAGGTTGGAGAGGGGAAAGGTATAAATGTTCAGGACCCGACAGAGGGCGGGCGGACACCAGATGAGGAGGAGCGTCACGGCCAGTGCCGCCAGCCCGGCCAGCAGGAACATCGTCTTGCGCCGAAGGTTCACGGTGATCTCCCGAGAGCCCACCGGCAAGGGAGGCGTGACCTGTCCTGAATCGCACTAACACTTCATTCAACTACATCAATCCATCTCTGCCCCGCCCTTGCCATGGTAGCCCTTGTCCGAGTGTTCTTCCCGATAGCCCGGATGTTTGCCCCGACATTCCGATGGGCAGTTCCCTACTTACGCTTCTGGCGTGGCGACGGGCAGGCTTTCGGACGCTGAAGGTCCGAAGGAAGTTGGGTGGCCTCATCGAGACAGGCCTGGTCCAGTTGTGCCTGCACGAGTCCCAGCGCGCCGGCCAAGTTTGTGCCCCGTAAGTTGGCCTGCTGAAGATCGGCGTTATTGAGTTGGGCTCCCGTTAAATCCGCGGCGCTCAAGTTTGTTCCTCGCAGATTCGCTTCCTGCAGATTGGTTTGGACCATGATCGTGTGACTCATGTCGGCTTCGCTCAAGTCGGCAGATACGAGATTGGCCAGTTCAAGATTCGCCTCGGCGAGCCGCGCTTGCTGCAGATGGGCTTTGGGCGCATAGACTTCGGTTAGATCCGCTTTCTGCAGGTCGGCTCGTGACAGGTGCGCGTCGATAAGGACAGCATGATGCAATCGGGCGCCATGGAGGTTCGCTGACGTCAGGTTGGCCTTGTATAACACCGACATGGTCATCGTGGCGGAATTCAAGCGAGCCTTGGCCAGATTGGCGCCTTCGATGTTGGCGTTTTCGAGATTCGCCCGTTGAAGGTTGGCGTTGGTCAGCCGCGCGTATCGAAAATCTGCCCCTCTCAGGCTGGCCTCGTGAAGATCCGCTTGGACCAGCGAGGCATCATCCAGATAGGCGCTTTCCAAATCCGCCTCGACCAGTGAGGTGCCGTCGAGTGTGGCGCTGTCCAGGAGCGCGCCTTGGAGGTTGGCCCGTCGCAGAGTGGCCTGCCGGAGATTGGTTCGGCGCAGGTCGGTTCCGGCTAGGTCCGCGTCCGTTAGATTAGCCTTTGAGAGGTTCGCGCCATAGAAATATCCATCGAGCAGGCTGGCTCCGCTCAGGTCTGCGAGTTGTAAATCTGCATCCTCAAAATGCGCTCGCTCCAACAGCGCTTCACGAAAGAATGCGCCCTGGAGGTTGGCCCCGTAAAAGGCCGCCTCGTCCGCGGAGATGCGATTGAGATGAGCCTTGGCCAGCAGGCCTTTGCGCAGGTCCGCCCCCTCAAGATTGGCATCGTCGAGAATGGCTTGAGACAGGTCTGCCCCTTTCAGATGGGCTTGAACCAGGTTGGCGCTCCGCAGATTCGCGCCCTTCAGGATTGCCCCTTCGAGATTCGCCCGTTCGAGTGAAGCCGTCGTCAGCCGCAGTTGTCGCAGGTCCGTGCGACAGAGATTCGCCCGGCGACCATCGGCAGATTCCCGGTCTTCGAGCCAGCGGGCATGGGCCTGCAACACTTTGTCCACGACTTTTGGCGCGGGACGGGTGCGCTGATACTGGCTCTCGCATGCGACGGCCAGCGCGGATTTCGATGCGGACTTTGCTGCGGCCAGCGCGCCGTCTGGAATGGAACAGAGCGTGGTCACCACCAATCCGGCAACGAATGCCGCGGACAAGGAATGCTGATTCATCAAAGGGCCTCCTTCACAAGCGTGGACGCCGCTCCTCGCTGGAGCGGCTGGTTGTTCGCATGGAGTCATGTGTATCGGTCGGCCTGCTGCGCCAGGCGTTCCAGGGCGCCGGAAATCCGAACCTCGTAAGGCTCAGCCTGATCCAACTGGCCTAGCGTATCCGGAAGTTCCGACAAAGCCAATCGTGCCCGGTCGCGAATTTCCAGGATCGAGGGACTCGGAGCCAGTCGCCGCCCTCCCTCCATGACTTGCCGCAGGAGAGGCCGGCCCGGCAGAGTGTCCCCTTCGACGGTGATTGTATCCTGTGCTAGTCGTCCATCTGGTCCCAGCCGTCGATAGACCTGTTTCCGGCCGGGCCAGGTGGCTTTACCCTCTGAACGCTTCCGGCATGGTCTCCCGGCATATTCCTGGAGTTTATAGGCGCAGTCCAGGTAGGGCGCGTCGGCCGAGGTGGTCATGGCCGTCCCGACTGCAAAGCGATCGATCGGCGCCCCGCTTGTCACCAAGGCCTCGATCCGTTCTTCATCCAGATTTCCACTGGCCAGGATCGTGGTCTCCTCCAGCCCTCCGCGATCGAGGATGTGCCGGACCTTGCGAGCATGAGCGCCCAAGTCTCCACTGTCGAGACGTACCCCATGGATCGCAATGCCCTGGCGTTTGAGTTCAGGGGCGAGCATGACGACGCGTTCTGCCGCCGCTTCCGTATCGTAGGTGTCGATGAGCAGGACCACATGGTGCGGTTGTGACTGGGCAATATGTAAGAACGCCGTGGTTTCGTCGCGGTGGGCTTGCACAAAAGAATGGGCCATCGTCCCGTAGGTGGGGATGGCGAACTGCGCTCCGGCCAGGACATTCGACGTGCCGGCAAATCCGGCCAGATAACTGGCCCGGGCGGCCAATAGTCCCGCCTCAGCACCATGGGACCGGCGCAGGCCGAAATCGATCAGCGGCTTCCCGGAGGCTGCAAGGATGCAGCGGCAGGCTTTAGAGGCGACCATGGTTTGGAAATTCAGGAGATTCATCACCCTGGTTTCGACAAGTTGCGCTTGCGGCAGCGGCGCGGTGATGCGAAGGATGGGTTCGTGCGGGAAACACACCGTGCCTTCCGGCATGGCATGGACATCGCCGGTAAAGCGCATCGCTCGGAAGGCGATGAGGGTCTCTGGCGGGAAACGGCCCCTCTCCTCGAGCCATGCGAGGTCGCCCTCGGAGAAATGGAACTGCTCCAGAAAGGAGAGGACCTGCTCCAGTCCGGCCGCCATGAAGAAATTCCTGCGGGTCGGCAACTTGCGGACAAAAAATTCGAAGACCGCTTCGCCCGTCATGTTATGAGCGAGGTAGGCCTGCGTCATGGTGAGTTCATAGAGATCGGTGAGCAGGGAGGTGGTCGAAGGTGTCATACGGCCAGGCTTTCGAGGCGGACGGGCACGGCGCCGAGATGCAACATGGCTTCCTCAGCGTTGCGCCCGTCGTCGGGGTGGAGATTGACGGCCTTGATCCCATCCATGAGTACGCACACATCGTAACCAAGCCCCAGCGCATCCTTCACCGTGTTCAGCACACAGTAATCGGTCGCCAACCCTCCGATGAACAGGCGGCGGACCTTCAGGGCGCGTAAATGGCGATCAAGCGGTGTGCCCTGCAATGTAGAATAGGCTTCTTTGTCCTGATCGATCGCCTTATAGATTGTGACCGCCGAGACGGGAGGCTGGAAGTTCGGTGGCGGCAAGGAGCCGGGCGATCCTGCGATACAGTGGACGGGCCAAGGCCCGCCTTGGTCTCGAAACGAACAGTGGTCGGGCGGATGCCAGTCGCGAGTGATGAAAATCGGCAGGCCTCGAGCGTGGAATTGTGCCACGTACCCAGCCAGAATCGGGACGATCTTGTCGCCATCCTGTATGCCCAATGCGCCGCCCGGAAGGAAATCCCGTTGCACGTCCACCACGACTAAGGCGTCATGAGAGGTGAGGTTCGTCATGCAGCAGGTCCCGTCCATACGACATCGGCCCGCAGCGGCGGGGCGCTGCGTCATTTTCCCTGCTGGACGAGCAGGCGGATGTAGGCGAGAGCATCCTGCCGCTCGGTTTCGGTCAATTGCCCTTGCCACGCATGCATTGGACTGAAGACAACGCCGTGCTCGATCGTCCGAAGCAGTTCTTCGTCGGATTTAAGAAAAGACTTAAACCGATGGAAATTGGCAGGCGGCACCGTCAATCGGGCAGCATCGGGACCATCCCCATGACCGCCGGCGCCGTGGCACGCGAGGCAATGCCGCTCATACACCGCCTTGCCTTTGACGGCATCCGGAGGGAATTCCTGGGCACATGCGCCGTCGACCATTGCTGCCAACGTCAGGCCCACTGCGGTGATGACAACGACGTCACGCACGCCGAAGAATGTACACGTCCACATGGATCGCCGGGTCTCCTTTAACTCTTCTTAGTCGTATGTGCGATGAACGAGGAAAAATGCTGCTGCAATTTGGTGCTGCCGCACGCCGGGCATTGTACCTCGCCTTTTTCGTGCTGTTTCAGCGTGACGACGATCAGCGATTCTTTCCCGCAATCCAAACAGGTGTAATCATACATCGGCATGGGCGCCTCGCTCGCAAGGTGATACTGCTTTTGCTAATCCTTGACCCTGTTGTCCTCTTCGGCCTCACCCCAGGTTGCAACGATCTGGGCCATCTCTTCGAGACGTGCGGCGGTTCGGCCATAAATGCTTACCGGCGGGTAGGTGCCTTCTGCGCCGCGTTCCCCTGCCGGCACGCCGATCAGCAACTCCAGCGCCTGGTCTGCCGTATCGACGCCGTAGACGGCAAACCGTCCGTCCTCCACTGCCGCGACGACCTCCCGATTCAGCGCCAGGTGTTTGATGTTACGGGCGGGAATGATCACACCCTGCTTGCCTGTGAGGCCCCGCCGCTTGCACGATTCAAAAAACCCTTCGATTTTTTCGTTCACGCCGCCGATGGGCTGGATTTCTCCCAGCTGGTTCACGGAACCTGTCACGGCCAGATACTGCCGGACAGGCAGGTCGGCCAGGCTTGAAAGCACGGCTGCCAGTTCGGCCACGGCGGCGCTGTCTCCTTCGACTTCAGAATAGGTTTGTTCGAAGGTCAAGGTGGCGCTCAAGGCAAATGGCTGCATGCCGGCGAATTTCCCGGCGAGGAAACCGGCCAGCGTCATGACGCCTTTGCTGTGGATCTCACCCGCCAGATCGACCTCCCGCTGAATATCAATCACGCCCTTCGTGCCGACGTAGGTGCGCGCGGTGATTCTCGTCGGCCGGCCGAAGCAGTAATCGCCCAGCTCATAGACGGACAACCCATTGACCTGCCCGATGACCTCGCCTTGGAGATCCACCATCAATGTGCCTTCGGCGATTTCTCCCTGGAGCCACTCCTCAGGCAAATCGGCCCGGCGCCGTTGATGTGCCAGGGCGGATTCGACGTCCGCGCGGGTCACCAAGACGTGCCCGCTCTTTTGGGCCCAGTAGCCGGCTTCCCGAATCAAGTCGCTCACCAGACTGAAGCGCAGCGAGAGTCGGTCGTGGCGGTCGGCGAACCGAAATCCCTGGCGGATCACTTCGGCGACCGCGTCCGCGCCGAAGTGGGGCAGCCCTTCCTCCCGGCACAAGCGTGAAACGAATCGCGCATACTGCCGTTCCTGGTGCTCATCATGCGGCACTTCCACGTCGAAGTCCGCCTTGACCTTGAATAATTTTGAAAAATCTTCCTCATAGGCCTGCAGGAGGTGGTAGATGCCGGCGGTGCCGACAAGGATGACTTTCACCGAGACGGGAATGGGCTCCGGACGCAGGCCGGCCGTGGCGAATCCAAAAAATTCCGACGGATCCTCAATGGTCACGGCTCCCGTCTTAATCACGCGCTTTAAGGCCTCCCAGGAGAAGGGCTGCCGCATGAGATCCAACGCCTGCAGGATGAGATACCCACCATTAGCCTGCAACATGGACCCGGGCCGGATTTCGGTAAAGTCGGTATACATGACGCCAAGATGGGCACGTCGCTCGATTTTGCCGATGAGATTGCTGTAGGTCGGATGTGATTCGTCTATCACGGGTGCGCCGCCGGCAGCCTCCCGGGAGACGATCAAATTCACGGCGAATCGTGTCAGGTCGGGACGTCGTGACTGCTCCAGGCCTGGAATTGCCAGCATGGGACCAGTGTGAGGCAAGAAGTCTCTGTACTGGTGCACGATATCGTCATGGACCCGCTGCAGATACGTGACGACGAGCTGCGAGGATTGATAGGTTTGCAGGAGAGCGTCATAGGCGCCTTTCATGACGTTGGCCACGATCTGGTGGTCCAAGTGATGCAACGCCTGTTCGGCTTCCCGTTCGAGGCCGTGCATCCGGACATGAAACTCCCGGATGTCGCTCTCCAGCGATTGCCGCCGCGCGGTCAGTTCTTCCTGGATTGACTCAGGGAGCTCCTCCATTTCCTTCCCAGTCATTGGGCGGTCGTCTTTGATGGGAACGAGCGCGAACCCCCCCGCGGTTTCCTCAAACACGAATCCTCTCTGGTGGCAGAGGATCGTGAGATCATGAAAGAGATTCTTCTTTTTATCTTCCGTCTCTTCGATGATTTTCGCCTTGGCATCGAGATACTTTTTCCCTTCGAAGGTCGCGGGAATGTCCCGGCGGAGACCTTCGATGAAGGTGCTCATATCGCGTTTGAAGGACGCGCCTTGCCCTGCTGAAAACGAAAGGCAGGACGGGCGCGAGGCGTCCTGGAAATTATGGACAAAACACCAATCCGGTGGGGGCGGAGCGGTCTGGGCCAGGCGTTGAACCATCTGTCGGACTAGCGCCCCTTTGCCGGTTCCTACAGGGCCCGACACGAAGATGTTAAACCCGGGACTCTTCATCTGCAGGCCGAATTCCAATGCCTCGACCGCCCGCTCCTGTCCGATCGTCTCCTCGAGCGGCTGCACCTGGCTCGTATCGGCAAATCCCAAGCGGGCCGGATCGACCGTCGGAGCCAGGAGAGAAGCCGGGAGTCTATGGTTGTCCAGCATCGTGTACGTCCTAAAGCTTGAGGAGATGCGGTGGCTGAACGATGGTGGCGTGCAAGCCCTTCTCGCCGGGCTCGCTTTCGAACAACACCTCCACTCCGTCTTCCAAGTCGGCGAAGGCCATGCCCTTGACCGCATTCTTGTGAAAATACACCTCGCCGCCGCCGTCCATCAGAATGAAGCCGTACCCTTGTTCAGGAAAGACCTTGCTCACGACACCGCGCCGCTGCGGCAACGGTTCCACGCGAATGACCTTGTCCGCGCGTTTCTCGCGAAATTTTTTCAACTCGATCGCCACGGCATCGAAGGCGGACCGGATCGCTTCTTCGAAGGTCTTATCCTCTTTGCGTGAAGTAATGGTCTGCCGCGAGGGCACCGTGACGAGCACGAGCGCTTCGGCGACATTGTCCAGTTTCTTGTGATGGCGATTTTTGGTGAGCGTAACGCGGCCGTGGATGATGTCGTCATGGCCACGTTGCAAAGCGGCCATGCGTTCTTCGATTTCCGTCTTCCAGCGGGGAGTCATTTCGATATTCCGGCTTTCCACTTCCAGGTTCATGCGTCCTCCTCTCGTCTCAGATGGAACAGGGACTCTCACTGCTCTCCTCAGCAAGGCACATGCCCCTGACAATCAGCCTGTATGGCGGTCGAGGCAAGGGTGAATCGGCTCAAAGTGAGGCATTTTCATGGGAAGGCTTACTACGCCGGGCGGAGGTCTGCATACCACTGGCGCATAATTCCTCACTTGCCTGAATGGGGTTGAAGCCCAATGCACCAGTCTCGGCTCGATGTGGCGGGCGTGGCTACTCCTTTTCGGGAACATGTTTTGCGTACGAGCCGGATATGCCGGTATTGAAGAAATCCGCCCTGGACGGCTACGTCAAAGCACGGTTCGGTTCGACGGCCGAATTGGTGGCCTATGGCCCCATCGGAAAAGAAACCCAGGGTGCACGATACAAACAGTACGGGTATGGCGCGCCGATCCGATTAACCTTTCGTACAAACGGCAACAAAACCCGCCAAGTGGTGCTGGGTACGATGAGTCCCGGTCCGTTCGGTCACGAGCATCCGGCTGACCGAGCCCAGGCGATGTTGATGGACTATGACTGTTACAGCCGGCTTCCCCGGCATATCACGGCGCTGGACGTAGGCGCGTTCACCGCGCGTGGCGAGTTGATGTCGGTCGCGGCGGCCAAAGAGTTCTTCCTGCTGACCGAATGGTCGGAAGGGGACACGTATCACAAGGATCTCGAACGACTGGCGGACGCAACCAGGCCTACCCCGCTGGACCGGAAGCGGACACAGGCGCTCGCTGACTATTTGGCGACCATTCACCGCGTGAAGCGCAGAGATCCGCAACTCTATCGCCGCCGCTTGCGCGAATTGCTTGGCCACGGCGAATGTATCATGGGACTGACCGACAGTTATCCGCATCGCTATGGTTTCATCACGGAGGAGCTGCTGCAACGCATCGAAGTCGCCTGTAATGCCTGGCGCTGGCGATTGCGCCGTCAACATGCGCGTCTCTCACAAGTGCATGGGGATTTTCATCCCTGGAACGTGTTGTTCCGCCGGGGAGCCGACTTTTCGGTGCTGGATCGCTCGCGTGGGGAGTGGGGTGAGCCGGCGGACGATGTGACGTCGATGTCGATCAATTATCTGTTTTTCTCGCTCTGCCGGCATGGCACCTTGAAAGGACCGCTGGAGGTGTTGTTCCATTCGTTCTGGGACCGCTATCTGAGCAGGAGCCACGATCAGGACGTACTAACGGCAACGGGGCCGTTTTTTGCCTTCCGGGGGTTGGTGTTGGCCAGTCCACTCTGGTATCCGAAGTTGACCCTGACGCTGCGGCGAAAAATATTCCGCTTCATTGAGAATGTGCTGGCCGTCCCGCGCTTCGATCCGGCCGATGTGAATCGGTACTGCGATTAGTACAGTCAAAGTAGCAGTCGCGCCTCGCGCAATGAGGCGGCTCTCACATGGGGAACATGACGATAGCTCCCTTTGCCCTATGGCTCACCGGTCTCCCGGCCTCCGGAAAAAGTTCTATCGTGGCCCGGCTGCTGCCCAAACTGGCGTCGCTGGATATGACCGCAGAAGTGCTGGAGTCGGATGCCGTCCGTCGGATTCTCACTCCTGAGGCCAGCTATTCGAAGGAGGAGCGTGAGCTGTTCTACCGGGCCTTGAGCTTCATGGCGGCGCGGTTGCTGGCGCATGGGGTGAATGTGATCATCGATGCGACTGCGAGCCGTCGGGCGTATCGAGAGTTTGCCCGCACGCTGATTCCTGATCTGTTGGAGGTCTCGGTCGAATGCCCGTTGCATGTCTGCATGGAGCGGGATAAGAAGGGAACCTACCGGCGGGGCCTGCAAGGCGAATCTTCCACTGTGCCCGGATTGCAGGAATCCTACGAAGCGCCCCTCTCGCCGGACCTGGTTCTCAATACCACGGAGCTGTTGCCTGACGCTGCGGCGGATCAGATTGTCAGGCTGATCCGTGCCCGTCGTCAGAGTTGACCCCGACTGTATGGGGTATGGTTGCCTGAATGGTCTACATGCGGCGGCGCTCGGTCTCTTAGGCTCCCACTTGCTCGATACCATAGCCTTTCTTTAGGATGACTTCGTCAGGCTGATCGTTCTCCGGAGGGCATTCATGCCCGCCTCGCTCAAACACATTGATCCCGACACTCCCATGGGGGCTACGCTGGTGGCCGGCGGCGCGACATTCCGTTGCTGGGCTCCTCATGCCAAGGCCGTGTATGTGGTGGGGGATTTCAATCATCGCATCCGCAACGACGCTGCGCTCCTCACGCGAGATCAGCAGGGTCACTGGCGTGGTTTCTTCCCCGGGGTGAAGGATCGTCAACGGTACATGTTCTACGTGGTTGGCGAGGGGAGCGAGGGGCTCAAGCGCGATCCCTATGCCCGTGAACTGGAATCGCCTTTTCCCGCCGAATGCCTGATTCGACGCACCGACTTTCCCTGGCATGAGAGCGGCTATGTCACCCCGCCGTTTCACGAGTTCGTGATCTATCAACTCCATGTCGGCACCTTTTTCACGCCGAACCTGCCGCACAAAGGCGGCACGTTTCTCGATGTCGCGCGCAAGCTGCCGTATCTTGCCGATCTTGGCGTGACCGCGTTGCAACTCATGCCCGTTCAGGAATTTCAGACCAGCTTCAGCCTGGGGTACAACGGGACCGACTATTTTTCGCCTGAAATGGACTTTGCGGTGGCGGATGCTGAACTGCCGGCCTATGTGGCGGAGGTGAACAAGCTGCTGGACGCGAAAGGGCTGCGCCGGTATCACGCGGCTGACCTACGCGGGGAAATGAATCAGCTCAAGGCACTGGTAGACCTGGCTCATCTTCACGGTCTGGCGGTGCTGCTGGACGTGGTGTACAACCATGCGGGCGGAGAATTCGGCGATCAAAGCCTGTATTTTTTCGACCGGCAGGATCCCGCAGGCGGTCAGTGGAATTCTCTCTACTTCACGGACCGGGGCCATGCGGGCGGGCTGGTATTCGATTTTTCCAAGCCGGAGGTGCGCGACTTTCTGATTCAGAACGCCAAATTCTATCTCGGCGAGTACCGGATCGATGGATTCCGGTATGACCAGGTGAGCGTGATCGATCACGACGGTGCGCCGGACGGGTGGCGTTTCTGCCAGGACCTCACCTCCACCGTGCATGCGCAACGACCCAAGACCTTGCACCATGCTGAATATTGGGATGTGAATCCCTTTATCATCACGCCGCCGCCGGTTGGTGCCGGGTTCGATACGACGTTGACCGATGGGCTGCGTATCGCCATTCGCGACGTCATCGGTAGCGCCAGCGCTCCGGACGAACGGCCGCTCCACATGACGCAGCTGGCGCAGAGTCTGTGGCCTCAGGGTTTTTCTGAGTCATGGCGTTTCGTGCAGGGGCCGGAGAATCACGACATCGTCTATAACGGTCGAGAAGCGCGTATTGCGCGGCTGGGCGATCCGGACCATCCCCGGTCCTGGTTTGCGAGGAGTCGGGCGCGTGTCGCGACCGGTCTCAGTCTGACGGCACCGGGGATTCCGATGTTGTTCATGGGACAAGAGTTCTTGGAGGACAAACAGTGGTCGGACGACTTTGTGTCCCACCGCGATCTGCTGCTGTATTGGGCGGGCCTCGATCAGGGCGACAGGCAGATGCTCGATCACCTGCGGTTCACGCGGGAACTGTTGGCCTTACGCCGTCTCTTGCCTGCATTGCGCGGCCGTGGGTTCCGTGCGACCCATATGCATGACCAGAATCGGGTGCTGGCTTTCCATCGTTGGGTGGAGGGGGAAGGTCAGGACGTGATGGTCATTCTGCACCTGGCCAACTTCACTCGTGTTGGATATCAAATCGGCTTGCCTGGCGAGGGAGCCTGGCGTGAAGTGTTCAACAGCGATGTGTATGAAAATTGGGTCAATGCCGGCGTGGCGGGCAATAACGGCCGCGTCCTGGCCAACCCGCAGCCGCTTCATGGTTTTGGGTACTCCGCCGGCCTCGTCCTGCCCGCAAACAGCATCCTGATTTTCGCCCGGTAGCCATCTGGTGTTCAGTGCGTGTGTCTCCTGTATTCCCGCGACTGTCATGCCTGCTCCTTCTTTCTCTCGCAAGGCCATAAGGCTTTTGCGTAGCACAGACGACCTCACCGTGCGGCCGATATTCCACCCGGAATTAGCACCATCGGCGACAGACGCCCCCACGGACCGGCGATACAGTGACGGAGTCCGGCAAAGAACTCATGTGTGGTCGTGCCATGGCACGGGAGAGGAGGTCATGATGACGCGGAAAATCCTGGCGACTCTCATGTTTGTGTGGGGCATCGGACTAGTCAGCCTGGCTCAGGCATTTCAAACTGTAGTGGTCTTTCCCGTCAGTTCAGTCGAGCATGTGGATTCACGCAATCAAGTCCTCACGTTCAAAACGCAGGATGGACAGGTGCGCATGTTCCGGGTGGCCCAATCCGTGGGCATGAAGCGGGACTCGTTGGCGAAGGGTGACCTCGTGCGTATCGAGGTCGATCTCGACGACCAGATCGTCAATATCGTGAAGTTGACTCAGACCTCACTGTCCGATCGCGAAGCGCTGCGTCGTAAATGAGTCTCCATCCATGAGTCAATGTGGTGGGCACTCCCGGGAGCGGGAGGCTAGGCGGTCCACCAGGTGACAACAGGGGGATGTGGCCTCGTGCGGAGGGGCCGTGGATGAACCCACCGGTCTACCAGCTGAAGTCCTGCCCTGCGACCATAATCCGCGGCGATGGCCGCTTCGTCGCTCCCCTGATTCACCATAAAGAAGAGACCTTGTGACGTGAGATTGCGAGCGATCCTGTCGAACAGTCGTTCAGGTGAAAACACCGTGAGTGGCAGTCGCCACGCCAGTACAGGCGATGGTGTCACGAACGGAAACCAGGCGGTGATCACGTCCGCCTTGGTCTCCACCTCGCAATAGTTCGCGACCAGAAATGAAGTCTGCGAAAGCCCCGCGATATATCCACGGGCGGCATCATAACGGCTGTACCCCGTCGGGTAGAGCCGGAATCCCTCCACATCCACACCCGTCAACGTTGCAGGACGGAAGAACGCGTGCAAGGTGCGCGCATACCAAAAGTTTGCGCACCCCACATCGGCAACGACGCCTCCCTGAGGGACCGGCCGGTTCGTGTTCGTCCATGCCTGGTGCAACAGATCGAGATAGGCATAGTTGGCCAGCGCGGTATGCTGGCCGTAGTGAGTTTCGAAGCGCAGGTTATATCGCACCTGCAATTCATTGATGCGCGCGATCTGCCAGGAGGTGAGTCCGGCAAGGCAGCCGATCGGTGTTTCATGATACGGCTGTCTCGACCACCGGATACGTTCCGACAGGCGAAACCACAGCTCATGGTAGAGCGAGCGGCAGCGTTGAAGGAGAGAATAATGGTCGTCCGGCGGCCATGCGCGTGAGATGTCCGGTGTCGTCGGCATACCGGGAAAGTGTCTCGTAGGTCGCCGGCTTTTCCAATGAAAAACGCAATGGAGACCATCGGCTCACGCGAGTGCATGCCTGCGGGCCACTCATTCGGACTCCTGCCGGATCAACTCCTTCACCATCCTCCGGTGCGGAATACCGGCATCCATGAATAGCTCGCCGATCACGTGGAATCCCGCACGTTCATAGAAACCGATCGCGTGAGTTTGGGCCGACAGCGTCACGCGTGTGAGCCCTTGTCGCACTGCGCACTCGAGTAACGCCTCAAGCAACGCACGGCCCGCGCCCCGACCACGCCAATCTTTGAGGACGGCCATCCTGCCGATCGTGCCCTGTGCTTGCATGCGCGCGGTGCCGATGGCGGCACCCTGTTTATTCCAGGCCAGCACGTGGACGCATTGCGGGTCGAGTCCATCCCACTCCAACTCTTCGGGCACCGCCTGCTCCCGGATAAAGACGGTCTCGCGGATAGGGCGGATCAGTTGTTCGGCATGGGCCCAATCCACCAGTTCTACGCGAATAGGTTCGCCAGCCTGCGTCACAGCATGCCCTCCAAGGTAAAGCCCACAATGTGCCTTCAATCGCGGTGGGAATCAACCGGAGGGACAGGGCCTGCGTAGTAACACGTCAGCATGACCGAGGGATGGTCGGATCAAATTCGATTCTGTTTGGGAGGATGGCCAATGGCATGCTACCGTCATGATCAGAAGATTGGTGCGCATGCCCATGGCGTGCGCCTGCTCTCCGGCGACAGGAAGGAGGATGACGAGTGAACATTCAACAGCGGCGGGCTCGAGTCGAATCGTTACGGAAGACGCGGGCAGGGATGTGGCGTGCCTGGTGCCATGCCGGCGCGAAAGAGGCACGGCCGTCCGTCTTCAGTTGGGACTTCCTGCGCTCCGTCTGGTCTCTGCTGTGTCGCATGACCCGGCACAAGGGGGTGCGGCCGGATGAGAACCGCTTCGCGTGGCAAGAACACATCGGCTGCACCGCTCCGCGTTCTTCCGGAATCTATGGGCGCATGATCTGATACCAATCGGATCTCTTTCTGCGAGTACCTCCAGCCCACAAGCCCTCTTCCTTTCGCCGTCGGTTTACGGCGCTGTCCTGGCAGAACATCCACCGGTCGGCGTCAACAAGGTGATGCCGTCCTTGCATCAACCTCGTTTGCCCAGATCTTTTCATCGCTGCCGCAAAGATGCTATTGACGCGTCGCCCGGTTGAGGCGAAGATGCGGCAGCGTGGCGCAGGTTTTGCTCAACAATTCTGTATTCTTGGCAACAGATCGAATGATAAGGGGCAACCTATGAAGGTATTGATTGCGACGGATGGATCGAAGTACGGCAAGTGGGCGACCGAGTGGGTGGCGAGAATGCCCTTTGCCGAGAAGCCGGAAGTGGCTCTGCTGCATGTGACGGATGTGGAAGCCTTGCGCGCGCCGTTCATGTTTCAACCGGTGGTCATCGGCAACGAGCCGTTTATCCAGGAAGAAATCAAGCGTATTGAAGCACGAGGAAAGACGGCCATCACCGAAGCGAAGGCCCAGATGGCTTCCTTGAAGCTCAAGGGAAAGGTGCAGTCGGAGCGGGGGCCGGCGGGTCCCACGATTCTGGATCGGGCGCCTCGCCGGGACGGCATCGTGGCAATCGGGAGTCGCGGGCTGGACGCACTCGACCGGTTTATGCTCGGCAGCGTCTCGACGCAGGTCACCCTGCATGCTCCCTGCTCGGTGCTGGTCGTCAAGGAAGAGCCGCGCCCGGTGAGCCGTATTCTCTTTGCCGCGGATGGATCCAAGGCATCGGAGAAGGCCTTACGGTTTCTCCTGACCAAGCTTCAGCCCGAAGCCCGGGAAGGATTTGAGCCGATCGATGTGGTGGTGATGCATGCGATGCCGTTCCTGAAGTATCCGGAGCTCAAAGAGGCCGGTGCGCGTCTGGTGGAACAATGTGCCAACAAATTGATCAAGGCCGGGTACGTGGTCGATGAAGTGGTCCAACTCGGTAAACCCGCCGACGAGATCTTGAAAGTGGCATCCAAGAAGAAAGTGGATTTGATTGTGACCGGTGCCAAGGGGATGGGGGCGGTCGCCCGCTTCCTGTTGGGGAGCGTCTCCACCAAGGTCGTGCAGCACAGTACCTGTTCGGTTCTCGTCGTCCGGTAAGGTGCGACTCTCCAGCGGCGCCATCTTGGAGAAGAGAAGACCGCTGTGGCATTTCACCCCGTATCCCTCCCGCAAGCGTAGCAAAACGCTGCCATGGGTGTGTCATTCCTTGTGAAATTTCGGCTCGCCCGCGGCATGGTCCCTGCTGTGGTCATACACGGCAGGGACATGCAGAACAGACAATGGACACATGACCGATCGAGTGGCGGCTCTCACATGTGAGTTCAGACGGCTGCTTCCGCGGCCGGCCCGTTCGCTTCACCTCGCGGGTCGCGCGCTCCTGGTAGTGCTGTTGATGGGGCCGGTCGGGTGTGATCGAGATCCGGGGGTGCCGCCGGCCGCTAAGCCTGTGACCAGAGCGGCTGACGGAATCGTTCAACTGACCGCGGCAGAAATCGGGCGGGCTGGCATTCAGGTGCAGAGAGCGGCAACAGAACCATTTGTCCTGCATCGCGAATTTCCGGCGACCGTGCAAGCCAATGAAAACGAATTGGCAGAAGTCACCACGTTGATTCGGGGCCGCGTGGTAGACGTACTGGTCGATGCGGGCAAGGATGTGAAGAAGGGTGAGCGGCTGGCCTTGCTCGACAGCACTGATCTGGGCATGGCCGAGGGGGTGTATCTCAAGGCGACGGCGAGGCAACATGAAGCGCAGCTAGCGCATGAACGGGCGGCCAATCTGCATGAGCATCGTGCCATCAGTCTGGCTGAGTTGCAACGCCGGGAAGCGGAAATGAAAACGGCGCAGGCGGAGGCCCGAGAGGCGGGACATCGGCTCCGGCTGCTGGGCGTGCCGGACCAGGAGATTCAGCGGCTGGAACGGGAGCGAACCATTCGTTCCGACATCGCGATCCGGGCGCCGTTCGCGGGCCGCGTGATCATGCGAAATCTCACGCGCGGCGAAGTCGTGGAGACCTCGCGGAACTGTTTCACCATCGCCGACCTGTCAGATGTCTGGGTGATCGCCAGTGTGCCGGAGAAAGACGTGCAGTTCATTCATCCCAACCAGACGGTCCATGTCATCGTCGCGGCCTATCCCCATAGCCTGTTCTCCGGGCGCATGACCTACATCAGCGATGTGCTCGATCCGACCACCCGAACGATGCGCATCCGTGTGACCGTGCCGAATCCGGATCGTGCGTTGAAGCCGGAAATGTTTGCCATGGTTCGCGTCGATGCCTCGCCGCAGCCCGCTGTGCTGACGGTGCCGTTGTCGGCAATACAGCAGGAGGGCGGGGGCAAAATGTTGTTCGTGCGGCAAGGGGAGAATCGATTCGAGCCGCGCCGCGTTCAGTTGGGCGATGAACAAGATGGGCAGGTCATTGTCCTGGAGGGGCTGCGGGAAGGAGAGGACGTGGTCGTCAAGGGAGCCTTTGCGATCAAGTCTGAACTCGATATCCACAAAATCGAGCCCACTCAATGATTGCTGCGCTGCTGGAATTCTCCCTGCGCCAACGAATCCTCATCATCGGCCTGGCCTGCTTCTGCGCCGCGGCCGGTGTCTTCGCCTTCCAGTCGATTCCCATCGACGCCTATCCCGATGTGACCAACGTGCAAGTGCAGGTGCTGACGGAAGCGGCTGGACTCTCCCCGGTCGAAGTGGAACGGTTCATTACCTATCCCATCGAACTACAAATGAACGGATTGCCGGGCCTGACGGAAATTCGCTCCATCTCCAAGTTCGCACTCTCTCAGCTGACGGTGGTGTTCGAGGACGATGTGGATGTGTACTTTGCCAGGCAGCTCGTGCTGGAACGAATCATGGCGGTGCGCGAGCGGTTGCCGGCCGGCATGGAGCCTGTTCTGGCCCCCGTGACCACCGGGCTTGGAGAAATCTACCAGTATTACCTCGAGGGCGGGACGAAGCCGGAGACGAATGCGGCGCTGGTGGAAGAAGCGCTGACGAACCAGCGGACCATACAGGACTGGGTGCTACGTCCCCTGCTGAAGGGCGTGCCGGGCGTCATTGATGTGAACAGCCTCGGCGGGTTCGTGAAACAGTATCAAGTCCTCGTGGATCCGGACAGGCTACGCAAGTACAGCCTTACGCTGCATGACGTTTTCGATGCCGTGGAACGCAACAATGCGAACGCCGGCGGAAATGTCCTTGAACGCCATGCTGAACGCGCCATTGTGCGCGGGTTGGGCCTCATCAAAAGCCTGGCCGACATCGAGCGGATCGTCGTCAAGGAGGCGGGCGGCGTGCCGGTGTTTGTGCGTGATGTGGCGGAGGTTCGCATCGGCCATGCGGTACGCCACGGCGCCGCCGTGCTGAACGGCGAACGGGAGGTGGTGGCCGGCACCGTGTTGATGCTGCGAGGCGGCAACGCGCGTGAAGTGGTTCAGGCGGTGAAACAACGGGCGGAATCCATCGAGCGTCAGGGAATTCTGCCCGGCGGACTGACCCTCGTGCCTTTTTATGATCGCATTGAGCTCGTGACGGCCGCCATCCACACCGTGCGCGACGCATTGATCGAAGGTGTCGTGCTGGTCGCGCTGGTCTTTTTTCTCTTCCTCGGTCATGTGCGAAGCGCGATCGTCGTGACGGTCTCGCTGCTGGTCACGCCGTTGATCACGTTCGTGGTGATGCAGCGTGTGGGACTCTCCGCCAACCTGATGACCTTGGGCGGACTGGCAATCGGCATCGGAGAAATCGCCGACGGCTCGCTGGTCGTGGTCGAAAATATTTATCGCCACTTGTCAGAGAATCGGCTGCAGGAACGATCCCGCTTAGAGGTCGTGCTGCGGGCGACGAATGAGGTCGGGCGGCCGATCCTGTTCGGTATTCTCATCATTAGCGTCGTCTTTCTGCCCTTGATGACCCTGCACGGCATGGAAGGCAAAATGTTCGCGCCCCTGGCCTATACACTCGTCATTTCCCTGTTGGCCTCGGTGATCGTGACACTGACCTTGTCCCCGGTCCTCGCCTCTCTGGTCTTGCATGGCGATCATCCGGAGGAGACTCGTCTCACCCGCTGGATGAAGGCGCAGTATCAACCGGTGCTTCGGTGGACGCTGGACCATCGCGCCGCCGTGCTGCTGAGTTCAACGGCGATCGTGCTGGCCAGCCTGAGCCTGTTGCCGTCCGTCGGCCGCGAATTCATTCCGATCTTGGAAGAGGGGGCACTGACCCCGCAGATCGTGCGCCT
>CAADGJ010000238.1 GCA_900696505.1 uncultured Nitrosospira sp. | reverse complement strand
GCGAGGTCCCACATGCGCACTGAGGTATCTGCGCTTCCCGAGGCCAGAAATTTTCCGTTCGGAGAGAAGGCCAGGGCATGGACGGCGCCCATGTGACCGCGCAGCAGCTTCAGATCCTGTCCACTCTCGGGATCCCATAGACGAATGGTTTGATCGGTCCCGCCGGTGGCAAGGACGGTTCCATTGGGTGAAAACGCTAGGGTCAGGATCTCACTGGCGTGACCGCTTAGCAGACGGGGCGCTGTGGTGGAGGAGCCGGCCCATGTTGAGGGAACCAGGAAGGTGAAGAGGCACAGGAGCGCCGTGACAACGAACAGGTTCACGCGCATGGGGTCTATCCTTTTCCGACGGAGGTGCCGGCCTGTCTCACCGTTCGGATCAGATGTCTCACAAAAACCAGTCTTCCGCTTGTCCTGTTCCTGTCTGTCGGGTTTCCCTGCCTGGAGGTTCACCCGTTTTGCGGCGGCACCAGTGTATTTTTCGGCATTCCCGATTGTCAATCCACAGGCGCGGGCAGCCGGTCAAATACAGGTATTGGCAGGTATACGCTTGCTGTACGGTCTTGATTCAGTGCTCAAGAGTGGAAACTCGTAGAGGGGACGTAAGTTCAATGTGGAGGAGGGCGACAATCAGTTGGCCGGATCAGTCGGCAGCTTGGCTATCTTGATCAAGGTGTGTTCATCATTGAGTTCGAAGGTGACATGGTCCCCGACGCTGAGGCCATGCAGAAGGCGGGCATCCCGAACGGAAAGTGCGCGAGACTCTCCGGTGGGAAAAAGAATGGTCAGGCTGAGCGCTTCCTGATTGATCGAGACAATCGTGCCGCCCAGCAGAGCGGCCTCTGCAGATGTGGCTGCGACGACGACATGCGTCGGCAGGGGATAGGGAAGGACTAGAAAAGCGAGAGTGAGGATGAGCGAAAGCATCCGACACGATAGCGCAGCTTCTGCCTGTGTGGAACTAGCGTTTCCCCTATAGCGACAGTGCGCAGAAGACCTACAGCAAGAGCCGGGGATTTTCCGGTTGCGCTGATCGTATGGTCGATCTATGGTGGGAAGACATGCCGCCATCCAAATCAGATGTCCCAGCCCTGCTGACCGTCAATGCCGGGTCGTCCAGCATCAAATGGGCGTTGTTCCACCTGGGAGCGTCGCCTGTCCGGACGGCCTCGGGGCGAATCGAGCGCATCGGGATACCTGACGGCATCGTGACGGTGACTGATAGAGCAACCGGCCAGGATCAGCGGCATATCGCACAGATTCCGAACCACGCGGCTGCCGTACAGATCCTCATTGACCAACTTGGGCAGAGCGGACGGGGATCGTCGCTACAGGCCATCGGCCATCGAGTCGTGCATGGAGGAAGCCATTATACGAATCCGGAAGTGATCTCGACGGCGGTCATGGAAGAATTGCGTCGGCTCAGCCCCTACGATCCTGAGCATCTCCCTGCCGAGCTCACCATCATCGACGCGCTGCGCGCTCAATATCCGACCGTCCCCCAAGTGGCCTGTTTCGATACGGGCTTTCATCAGCATCTGCCGCCCGTCGCTCGGCTGCTGGCGATTCCTCGACGGTACGAAAAACAGGGCGTCCGGCGATACGGCTTTCACGGGCTATCCTATGCCTACCTCATGGAGGAATTGGAGCGGGTGGCCGGCCATGAGGCCGCGCGCGGCAAAGTGGTCCTGGCCCACTTGGGAAACGGGGCCAGCCTCGCCGCTGTGCGTGATGGCGTCAGCATCGATACGACGATGGGATTCACTCCGGCCTCGGGGTTGCCGATGAGCACCAGGTCCGGCGATCTGGACCCGGGTCTGGTGTCCTACCTCTCTCAAACCGAGGGGATGACCGCGGAGCAGTTTCATCACATGGTACATGCGCAGTCGGGGCTGTTGGGATTGTCTGAGCTCAGTCCCGACCTACGGGATTTGCTGGCGCAGGAACGCCACGATACGCGCGCCGCTGAGGCTGTAGGAGTATTTTGTTATCAGGGGAAAAAGTGGATCGGTGCTTATGCGGCGGCGCTCGGTGGGTTGGACCAGCTCGTCTTCAGCGGCGGCATCGGCGAACATTCATCCGTCGTGCGGGCGCGCATGTGTGACGGCCTGGCATTTCTCGGCATTCAGTTGGACCAGGCCAGGAACGACGCCCATGAAGCCGTCATCTCTGCGCCAGGTAGCCGGGTCACCGTGCGGGTGATCCATACGGATGAAGAACGCCACATTGCGCAATCGGTCTGCCGGCTGTTGGACTTGCCCCTCAGTGGCGGGACGAAATGAACCGGGCGTCAGACGGATAGGCACGAGGCGACCGGGTATGCTCACATCTGAAAGAGGAACTTCATGACACAGACGACGCACACGAATCAGCCGCTGAGCGCCGAAATGGTTCAACGGATCCATGCCTACTGGCGTGCGGCGAACTATCTCTCCGTCGGGCAGATCTACTTATACGACAACCCGCTGCTCAAACACCCGTTGAAGCGGGAACATATCAAGCCGCGCCTGCTCGGCCATTGGGGGACCACGCCGGGACTGAATTTCATTTATGCCCATCTCAATCGCATCATCAAGGCGCAGGATCTTCCGGTGCTCTACATTGCCGGGCCAGGTCATGGTGGTCCGGGGCTGGTCGCCAATGTCTATCTTGAGGGCACCTACAGCGAGGTCTATCCCAACATCTCGCAAGACGAGGCGGGGCTCCAGCGGCTGTTCAAACAGTTTTCATTCCCCGGCGGCATTCCGAGCCATGTCGCACCGGAAACGCCCGGCTCCATTCACGAGGGTGGCGAGTTGGGATATTCCCTGGCCCATGCCTATGGCGCGGCCTTCGATCATCCTGAACTGCTGGTGGCATGCGTCATCGGCGACGGGGAAGCAGAAACCGGGCCGCTGGCGGGCAGTTGGCATGCCAATAAGTTTCTGAACCCCGTGCGGGACGGAGCCGTCCTGCCGATTCTGCATCTGAACGGCTACAAAATCGCCGGCCCCACCGTGCTCGCCCGCATGCCGCCGGATGAACTCGAATCCCTGCTGATCGGCTATGGCCATCAGCCGTTTTTTGTCGAGGGTGATGATCCGGAGACAATGCATCAATTGATGGCCTCAACGCTCGATGAAATCGTGGCGACTATCCGGCGCATTCAGCAGGAGGCACGATCCCATGGTTTTACCCGTCGGCCGCGCTGGCCCATGATTGTGTTACGCACCCCGAAGGGATGGACCGGCCCCAAAGAGGTTGATGGCAAGTTGACGGAAGGGACCTTCCGTTCGCACCAGGTGCCGATGGCCGAGATGGATAAGCCGGGGCATGTCGAGTTGTTGGAGCGCTGGCTGAAGAGTTACAAACCCGAAGAACTGTTCGACGACACAGGAAAGCTGATGCCGGAGCTGGCTTCGCTGGCGCCGACCGGTGAGCGACGCATGGGCGCCATCGCCTGTGCAAATGGCGGCATCATCCTGCGCGATCTGCACATGCCCGACTTTCGGCAATACGCCGTGCCCGTGGTCAAGCCTGGTGCGGAGGAGGCCGAAGCCACCAGGGTGCAGGGACTGTTTCTTCGCGACGTGTTGAAACTGAACATGCGCAACTTCCGGATCTTCGGGCCGGACGAGACGGCCTCGAACCGCTGGGGCGCCGTGTTCGAAGTGACCGACCGGTGCTCGACGGAAGAGATTCTCCCCACTGACGAACATGTGTCCCACGATGGACGTGTGATGGAGATTTTGAGCGAGCACCTCTGCCAGGGCTGGCTCGAGGGCTATCTGTTGACCGGCCGCCACGGCTTTATGAATTGCTACGAAGCGTTCATTCACATCGTTGATTCCATGTTCAACCAGCATGCCAAATGGTTGAAGACCTCGCGCGAGATTCCCTGGCGGCGGCCGATCGCCTCGCTCAACTATCTGTTGACGTCCCATGTCTGGCGGCAGGACCACAATGGGTTCAGCCACCAGGATCCGGGATTTATCGACCATGTCGTGAATAAGAAGGCGGAGGTGATTCGTGTCTACCTGCCGCCGGATGCCAACACTCTGCTGTCGGTCACCGATCACTGCCTGCGCAGCCGTGACTATGTGAACGTTGTCGTGGCGGGAAAACAGCCGGCGCCGCAATGGTTGGACATGGAGTCCGCCATCCTCCATTGCACGGCCGGCATCGGCATTTGGGAATGGGCCAGCAATGACCGGGGGAGCGACCCGGATGTCGTGATGGCCTGTTGCGGCGATGTGCCGACCATGGAGACGCTGGCGGCCGTGGAGATTCTGCGTGTCGCCCAGCCCAACCTGAAGGTGCGTGTGGTCAACGTGGTCGATCTGATGAAGCTGCAGCCCGCCAGCGAACATCCGCACGGAATGTCCGACAAAGAGTTCGATGCGCTCTTCACCACCGATAAGCCGATCATCTTCGCTTTCCATGGGTATCCCTGGTTGATCCACCGGCTTACCTACCGGCGGACGAACCATCACAACCTGCATGTGCGAGGCTACAAAGAAGAAGGCACGACGACGACGCCGTTCGATATGGTGGTGTTGAATGATCTCGACCGGTTCCATCTCGTAGCCGACGTTGTCGACCGTGTGCCGCAACTCGGGGCGCGGGCTGCCTATCTCAAGCAGGAGATGCGGGATAAGCGCATGCAGCACAAGCAGTACATCGAGATCCATGGCACCGACATGCCTGAGATCAGGAACTGGAAGTGGAGCGGAAAGCGCTAAGTTATGGCAGTACCTAGGGTGGTGGCGTTGTTCGATGTCGATAATACGTTAATGGACAACGACCGGATTACGGCCGACCTTACGCAACACCTGGATGAAGAAATCGGCACGAGGGGGGAGCGCCAGTATTGGGCCATCTTCGAAGAATTGCGGGAAAAGCTCGGATACGTGGATTACCTGGGCGCGCTGCAGCGCTATCGGCAGGAGTATCCCCGCGATCCCCATCTGTTGGCCCTGTCCCGGTTCCTGCTGAATTACCCCTTCACGGAGCGCGTGTTTCCTCAGGTGCATGAGGTGATTCGCCAGACGGCTCAGTGGGCGAAACCCGTGATTCTTTCCGATGGCGACGTGGTGTTTCAGCCGCACAAGGTCGACCGCTCCGGTCTCTTTGACGCGGTCCAGGGCCATGTCCTCATCTACATCCACAAGGAGCAGGAGCTGGACGACGTCGAGCAGCGGTATCCGGCCGACCACTATGTCTTGATTGACGACAAGTTGCGCATTCTTACGGCGGTGAAAGCCCGTTGGGGCGCGCGCGTGACGACCGTGTTCCCGCGGCAGGGACATTATGCGAAGGACCCGGAGGTGCTGCGAACATACCCGGCGGCCGACCTCAGCATCGATCGCATCGGCGACTTGCTCACGCTCGATCGGAGCGCGCTTCTGGCCGCCGCGAAGCCACGTACATGACGAGCAGTCGGAAGGTTGTGTGCCTATCATCCACCTCTAGCAGGCAGGTGATTCATGACACCCAAGACACCCGTGAACAGAATCTGGTCCCTGATGCTCGGCCGCCGTCAACTTTTGAAAGGACTGGGCGTGGCCGGCTCCTTCATGGCGTTAGGAGGTCCCGGCCGGTTGGCCGAAGCACTCGCCGCAGACTCTCCTGCGACCGGCACCTCCTCCGGAGACATTCCACGTCGGGCGTTGGGCAAAACCGGCGTGCAGGTCTCGGCCCTCTGTTTCGGCGGCGCCCATTGGGGCCGCATTCAGGATGATGGCGAGGCGATTCGCTTGTTACACGCGGCCATCGATGCGGGCGTAAATTTTTTCGACAATGCCTGGGAGTACAACGGCGGACGGTCCGAAGAGCTGATGGGCAAGGCGCTGCAGGGAAAACGGCAGCAGGTAGTGCTGATGACGAAAGTCTGCTCGCACGGGCGTGACAAGAAGGTGGCGCTTCAGCAGCTGGATGAGTCGCTCCGCCGGTTGAAGACCGATTATCTCGATCTCTGGCAGATCCATGAAGTGGTCTATGAAGATGATCCCGATCGGCATTTCGCGCCCAACGGCGCGACGGAAGCCTTGCTGGAGGCGAAGCGACAGGGGAAGGTGCGGTTTATCGGATTCACGGGGCACAAACATCCTGATATCCACCTGAAGATGCTGTCGCATGACTTTCCATTCGATACCTGCCAGATGCCGTTGAACGTCTTCGACGGGACCTATCGCAGCTTTGAGCGGGAAGTGCTCCCGGTGCTGAACCAGCGGGGCATTGCGCCGTTGGGCATGAAGAGTTTGACCGGTAATGCCGAGCCCATCAAACAAGGCATCGTTCAGCCTGAGGAGGCCATCCGGTACGTCTTGAGCTTGCCGATTGCGTCGTTAGTGAGCGGGATCGACTCGCCCCAGGTCCTGAAACAGAACCTCGATATCGCGCGGCGGTTTACGCCCATGACCGTCGCCGAAATGGAAGGATTGCGCGCCAGAGTCGCGATGTTTGCGATGGACGGGCGGTACGAACTGTTCAAGTCCACGAATCGCTACGACGGTCCCATTGGCCGCCAGCAGCACGGAATCTCTTGATCGGTTCAGCATGGTGCCTAGGCACAGGTCCGGCACTCGCTTGTGAAGACGCGAGCGCCGGCCTATGTTGGGTTAGATGTATTCGATCACGCAGTGACCGTTTCCTCGGTCACTCGTTGGACTCGATCCTCTAACGCACTTGCCAGAAACCCACTGTCCGCCAATCGAACAGCCATTCTCGCCTCCCTGCGCAGATCCTTGCTCAAAGCCATCAAGCCCTCTTCTGTTCCTGTGCGGATGGCTTTATCCAGGACTTCATCTGCAGCCGGCTTCCCCGGGAACGTCAATTTGGGATTGTGTGGGCCGACCTCATGCAGGAGTTGTCTGAGAATGCCCCCTGCGACGTATCGCTCGAATGGTAGGTCGATGAGTTGAAAGCGATCGAAGAGCATGGGCCATTCGTGGCGCGGAATTTTCTCTTTGAAGATCGGTTCTTTAAAGATAAATTCGCTGACTGTGCAACGTGATGCTCGGCCGCCGAGCGCATCGATGGCTTCTTCTCCGAAACGCGTCAGGCTTGCCGCAGGAGACAGTTCAACCATACGGTCTGTCCAGAGAATTGACCACCAAGCGGCATTTCTCATTTCAATTTGTCGTGCCGGGGGAGCGAGCCAGACTCCGCAATTCAGAAAGTACGCGTCGATCTTTTTTAACGCCAGCTGGCCGGCTGGTGTTTCATCGAACCCGGAGTATGGTGACGGAGGAGCAAATCGGCCCGTCAGGTTGATGTCGAACCAATGGTGCCAGGTGGAATCGGCAAGAATCCGGCCGACATCTACATTGTGACCGTTATAGGCCGATATCACTCCGATTTCTTGCCCATGTTTGGTGGCGTTCGGGTCTTTAATTCTTCCCCATGCAATGACTTCAGGAGTCTCTTGATGGCCGCCTTTGGTTGGCCATGCGGGGTCGCCTGATACTGGTGTGGGGGCGAGAGCTTCACCTTCGTGCTGATGGTCTGGCAGGAAATTGATCGGCCCGTCGGGTCCGCATAACACGGGGTGGGGACGATAGCGCCTAGTCAAAAGCAAGGGGGAGGCGATGGTGTAGCGCTTCCAACGTATTGATTGTGGTGTATCATCGGATTGGTCGTCGAAATCGAATGTAGATCCTGCATCAGGTCCATCTTCAAGTGTGGTGTTCCACGTCGGTCCGTAATCCGGCGGCGCAGGATACCGTCTCATGACGCCCGCGCGCGGGATTTGTCCGGAGATTCCCCTTCCCAGGTTGTCATGATCCCCCGTGACCAGAACCCCTCCGAACTTCGGCCCCGCCATGAACTGTGTCAGGAGTGCGACCTCAGCCGCAGTGAGATTTGGACTCGAATCAACTCCGAAGAACCAGATCTCATCATACTTGTTCATAATGTCGAGTGCGGGATCGGTCAACTGTCTGGCGCCGGCAATTGTCGCCGAAGGGTCGCCTCCGGTTCGGTGAGCAAAGTCGATGGCGAAGTCGACATAAGAGTACGCACGAGTCTTTAATAGATTGTAGACGTACTGAAGGCCAAGGAATGATCCGCCGTTGAAGTGTACGCTGCCGTCCGCGTACATGAGAATCCTGACCTTAGCGGGACGACGCCACCAGGGGAAATGAAGATCCCAATCGATCGCTCCCCAGCGTCGACGAATCGACTGTTGCAGAATTTGTTCATCCGAGAATGAATGTGCCATAAGACCTCCTTGTGTAGTCAAAAGCTCGTCATGAGCCCTGGTTAAAGATGAGACTCGTTCGAGTCACCACGCTGATTGAGCGCTGCATCATTGAACGAGAATGCGATTCACTAGCTAGCAAGACCTGCTCCACAATTGATGGGAAGAAAAACCCATTACACAATCACAGAGTTGAAATACGGGGTTTGAGAAATGTGAATTTCTGCCAGTGAATACTGGTTTATTGATTCAGATACATTGAGTATCGTGGCGGATACGCATTGGCAATGATGGCATGCTGCGGAGACGGATCAACGGAAGATCGGCAAATTCGAACGGGCTATGGCGTGGGAGAAAGGGGGAAATTTGATGAAACGACTAGACCACCATTTTAGGAACATCCCTGAACAGCGGTTAGCCGCTCATCGCCACTCGACGGCGCCGAAGCCGGAATCCCCGAGGATGACATACATCAGACTGACGGCCGTGACCGTCTGATTGCGGAATTCGACGCTTGGATAGTGCGCGTCCCGGTGGGACAGAGAATAGCGAAGCGCCACGCCGTGCCGGTCGAACAGGCGAAGCGTCAATGAAGATTCTGCGCGGACAATATTTTCCTGCCCGTGTCGTTCGGGAGAGAGAAAATCGCTGACATAATATTCCCGCCCCGTGATATCCAGCATGGCGCGATTCGCATAAATCAGGCGGAGCGCTAACAGCGCCTGCGGCGTCGTCCCATAGTGGTAATCCCGTTCCTCCGTGCGCTGAATGCTCCCGGCCGCTCCATATCCTGCGCCACCCAAGAATGTTCCTTGAAGCGCGAGTTCGTCGGCTAACCAGGACTGCCACACGGTTCCCAGTGAGAGCGCGGTGCTGGAGACCCGGAAGACCTGCGGCGAAATATAGTCGTAGCTGCCGAACAAGCCCCAGATTCCGCGGGTTGTGTCCCCGGATGCGTAGGTCTTCCCCGCGAGCAGCCCCCGTGAGGTGATGGTTTCCAGGGTATTGGCCGTCGCCGCGGAGACGTGAAAATCAAAATAATCGAACGGGCGTGCGTAGCTGTAGCCTGGCTTGCCGGGTAGCCCGTACGTCAAAGTAAATTCCCCCACCGCGCCATGCTCGTTCACGTTCGACGCCACATTATGGCTGCTCGAGGTCAATGTGCCTCCACCAGCGAGACGAATGAACGTCGCGGGCCGGTTACTGGGGTAGACCGCATCGAAGCGGTTACCGAATACTAGCCGATTGAATCCGGTGGGCGGTGAAATGATGGCGGCGCCCAGTTCGCGCCAAAAGCCCGGGCGGCCATCGTCTGATTCGAGCAGGAGATTGGCCATTCTGAATAATGGCTCGCCCAGGAATGTTCCGCCGATGGGGGTCGCGATCATGTCATTGATCGAAGGATTCGTTTTTTCGCCGCCGATTTCCCAGAGGAAACTGCCGGCGACGCTATACAGCGACGACTCCCAAAAGTTGAGTCCGGATGAGCGGGCCAGCCCAAAGTAGATGCTGCCGCTGTAGGGGTGCAGGAATTGGTTGACGGAAAACTGGTCGTTGTCGAGCACCCATTTGGAATCGGTCAG
>CAADGJ010000237.1 GCA_900696505.1 uncultured Nitrosospira sp. | reverse complement strand
TACGCGAGGTGGTCCAGTACTGGATCGACCACGGCATCCGGATCTTTCGCGTGGACAATCCCCATACCAAACCCTTTCTGTTCTGGAAATGGCTCATCAGCGACGTGAAAGCCTCCTATCCGGAAACGATCTTCCTGGCAGAGGCGTTTACCAGGCCGAAGGTCATGTACCACTTAGCAAAGATAGGCTTTACGCAGTCGTACACCTACTTTGCGTGGCGCAACAGCAAGCAGGAACTCACCGACTATTTCACCGAGCTGACGACCGCCTCAGTACGGGAATATTTTCGCCCCAACCTCTGGACGAATACGCCAGACATCCTCACAGAGCATTTACAGCACGGCGGGCGTCCGGTATTCATGGCCCGGCTGGCGCTGGCGGCGACCCTGGGATCGAGTTATGGCATTTATGGCCCGGCTTTTGAGCTCTATGAACACCGTCCGCAGAAACCAGGCAGTGAGGAATACCTGGATTCTGAAAAATATGAAGTGCGGAGATGGGATATCAATCGACCGGATAGCTTGAAAGAATTCATCGGCTTGATCAACCGTATCCGCCGCGAGAATCCTGCGCTGCATCGTGACGAGAGCCTGCAGTTTCATCCCATCGACAACGAGTATCTTCTGGCCTACAGCAAACAATCGGCCGACGGCTCGAATGTCATTCTCATTGTGGTGAACCTCAGCCCGCACCATGTTCATTCGGGCTGGCTGGAATTGAATCTGGCGGCTCTCGGGATCGAGGCCAACCAACCGTTTCAAGTCCATGATCTCCTGACGCAGGCTTATTACGTGTGGCAGGGACCTCGAAATTATGTCCAGCTCGACCCACATTCAGTGCCGGCACAAATTTTCGCAGTGCGCCGCAACCTTCGGCGCGAAGAGGATTTTGATTATTACCTCTAACCGTTGAACAGGCATACCAATCTCATGATCACCGTGCGGGACAATTGGAAGGCCGCCTTCGAAGGCTCGTCACGTGCCGAGGTCGAGAAGTTACTGCCGGACTTCCTCACAGCCTCTCGATGGTTTGGCGGGAAAGCGAAAACGATTCGCTCGGCCAAGCTTGCAGATGTTCTACAGCAGGAACATGGGGACGGCACTATGGTCCTGACATTGATCGACGTGTCCTACGTTGAAGGAGGAGCGGACAGGTACACACTGCCGATGACGGTCGCTTTTGATACGGAAGCAGATCGCATCAAACACGACTATCCGCAGACGATCATCGGAGCACTGACTGTCCTCCAGCGCGGAACGGCACTCGCTGGAATTCTGTACGATGCGTTATGGCATCCGGACTGCGCGTACTTGCTGCTGGACAGCATGGGTCGACGCGGACAATTCCGGGGATCAATCGGCACGTTGGTCGGATCGGCTACCGAATTGTTTGATGAAGCGTCCCACTGCGCGCATGCCGCCTCCAGTTCCGTTCTGAAAGGCGAGCAGAGTAATACGTCGGTGAAATTTGGCGACTGTGCGATCATGAAGGTGTACCGACGAATCGAGCCCGGCATGAATCCGGAATTGGAAGTCGGCCGTGCCCTTACGGCACGACACTTTACACACTCCCCCAGCCTCATCGGTGCACTGGAATACGTACAAGAGGCTGGCGAGCCGATGACGCTCGCTCTGGCACAAACCTTTGTCGCCAATCGAGGGAATGCCTGGGATTACACGCTGACGGAACTGTCCCGCTACATAAATGGCATCCCCGCGCTCGATCACAGGAAGGAAGACGCTGGGCAGCGGGCGCATGACCGATCGAATCAGGAACACAGGACCAGTGATCTTCTTGCTGGCTACCGTGACTCGGCACACCTATTGGGTCAACGCACAGGCGAGCTCCACATGGCGCTCGGACAATCGAGCGACGTGGCTGCGTTTACACCTGAAGCCTGCTCCGCGTCATACATTCAGTCGCGGGTTCAAACTATGCAAGAGTCTGCCGCTCAGGCCTTGGCATTACTGCGACGCCGACTTCCTTCACTCTCTGTGATGGACCAGGAACAGGCCCAAAAGGTCCTGGAACAGGAGGCTCCGCTTCTCAGCCGGTTAGCAACACTGGCGCGGCAACCCTTGAGCGCGTTGCGCATTCGGTGCCATGGCGACTATCACCTGGGACAGGTCCTCTACACAGGCGAAGATTTTGTCATCATCGATTTTGAGGGAGAACCGGCAAAGCCTTTGGCTGAGCGCCGGGCGAAATGCCTCCCCATGGTGGATCTCGCCGGAATGATTCGCTCCTTTCACTACGCCGCCCATGTGGCATTGCGCACAGGAGAAGCACGCCGCCCTCACCTACCGGCGTCGCTCGACTTGGTTTCGTGGATGGAGCACTGGTATCGAACGGTGCGCACGGCGTTTCTGAGAGGATATCGAACTACCGCAGGGCAGGCGCCGTTTTCCCCTCAATCACCGGACGAGTTCAACCTCTTATTGGATGTGCAGATGCTGGATAAAGCCATGTATGAACTGACGTATGAGCTGAATAATAGACCGGATTGGGTGGGCATCCCCCTCACCGGCCTCCTACACTCGATGAGTGCCTCTATCGCCATTGAGGATGCTGACAACGACGATGTGCGTAACGATGGGGCCATTCCCCGTTCAGGCGGACAGGTGAGAGACGAGGTGAACCAGTGAGTCCACAGAACCTTGCACAGAATCCGGGGCCTTCGGCAACCACCAGACTGACTGATGATGATGTCTATCTCTTCAATGAGGGGACACAATTTCAACTGTACGACAAACTGGGCGCGCACCCGATGGTTTCTCACGGAGAGGCAGGCACTTACTTTGCGGTGTGGGCCCCGAATGCAGAACAGGTGTCGGTCATCGGCTCATTCAACGACTGGAATCGCGACGCCCACATCCTCCATCCACGAGGAGACTCCGGCCTGTGGGAAGGGTTCATCACCGAGTGCGCCAAGGGAGCGTTATACAAGTACCATGTCCACTCTCGCCATGCCGACTATCGCGTCGATAAAAGCGACCCCCTGTCCTTCTTTAATGAAATCCCGCCGAAATCGGCGTCGATTGTCTGGGACCTCGATTACACATGGACAGACGACGACTGGCTGCGCACACGCGGGCGCGCCAATGCATTGAACGCGCCGATGGCAATTTACGAAATGCATGTCGGATCATGGAAACGCATCGCCGCCGAACAGAATCGGTCGCTCAGTTATCGCGAACTGGCAGTCCCGCTGGCCGAGTATCTGCAGAAGACCGGATTCACGCATGTGGAATTTATGCCGCTGACGGATCATCCCTTTTTCGGTTCGTGGGGCTATCAAACAACCGGCTATTTCGCACCGACCGGGAATTACGGCACACCGCAGGACCTGATGTATCTCATCGATACGTTGCACGATCACGGGATCGGGGTTCTGCTGGATTGGGTCCCGTCCCATTTCCCAACTGATGAACAAGGACTGGGGTTTTTCGACGGCACGCATCTGTATGAACATGCCGACCCGCGGCAAGGATTTCAGCTGGATTGGAACACGTTTATCTTTAATTTCGGCCGCAATGAAGTCCGCAGCTTTCTCATTAGCAGCGCACTCTTCTGGCTGGACAAGTATCACTTCGACGGCCTGCGATTGGACGCGGTGGCCTCCATGCTGTACCTAGACTACTCGCGGAAAGAAGGCGAATGGATTCCTAATCGATATGGGGGTCGCGAAAATCTCGAGGCCATCGCTTTCCTCAAGCGGCTGAACGAAGAAGTGTACCGGCACTTTCCCGACGTCCAAACCATTGCGGAAGAATCCACCGCTTGGCCCCTGGTCTCTCGCCCCACATACCTCGGTGGCCTGGGCTTCGGATTGAAATGGGATATGGGCTGGATGCACGACACCCTGACCTATATGCAAAAGGATCCGATCGATCGCAAATATCATCATCACAACCTGACCTTTCGGATGCTCTATGCCTTCCACGAGAACTTCGTGCTACCGCTCTCGCATGACGAAGTGGTGTATGGGAAAGGCTCCTTACTGGGGAAAATGCCGGGAGACGAATGGCAGAAATTTTCCAACCTTCGTCTGCTCTTCGGACATATGTACTCCCAAGCCGCGAAGAAACTCGTGTTCATGGGAGGAGAATTCGGCCAACCGGCTGAATGGTCCCATGATGGCCAGTTGGAATGGAGTGCGCTGGAGTTACCGCTCCATCAAGGGGTGCACCGGTGGGTGACGGATCTCAATCACACGTATCGCCGGGAATCGTCACTCCATGAAGGCGATGTCGATCCCTCCGGCATCGAATGGATTGACTGCCGGGACGCGGAATCGAGCGTCATCAGTCTGATCAGAAAAGGCCGGGCCACTGACGAGATCATTCTCGTCGTGTGCAATTTTACCCCTGTGCCGCGTCCCAATTATCGCCTCGGCGCGCCACGCGGTGGATACTGGAAAGAACTCTTGAACAGCGATGCCGCGATCTACGGCGGCCATGGCTGGGGAAATGCCGGCGGGATAGAAGCGACACCTGTACCCCTGCATGGACGAACGCATTCGATCACCTGTACCTTGCCAGCGCTGTCTGTCCTCTTCCTTAAACATTCTTCATCACCGCTGTGATCTCGTCGAAACGGTGCACCGCGGCTCCTCCAACTGATTGCTGCAATTCCCTCGCGGTGGAACCGTTGCATTTCACCGCCCACCGTTGCCAATCACGATCCGCATACCCCTCGATCCGCTCCTGACGACTGCTCCCTCAGGAAATCAAAAGGTTATAGCCGCAATCCATGGCGTTCTCCGAGGCATGGGTGTTGCTGATGTAGGGGCAGCAACCATCGATGACCATTTGCCCAAGCATGCACATCACTCCGGCCTCCAGGCCGGGCTACCTGAGGAGGATCACATGAAGAACACCATCGCACTGTATTCCACAGCGTTTCTGATCGGAGCCTGGCCCCTGCTGGACCTGTCCCAGGCGCAGGCATTTTCGAATAACCCTGAACCGGTCGTATGGAACAGTAATCAAAAATCCGCCGCCTGGGCTGAAGAGTTGCTCGGTCAAGTGGTGACCTATCAAACCATGGCGGAAAAAAATCTGATTCCAGGAAGTTTTCAACCCTATGTGGAACAGACGAGCAAGATACGAGAGTTGCACCGGTCCGGCAATCGACGTGCGACGTATGACGGCGTCAACGCCTTGATGGTCATGCTTGAGGCACGCGTGGGCGGCATTGACGAGCATAGCGCCGAGGCCTTGTGGGATTTTTGCTATCGGGTGACACCCGATGAATTCCACGCGCGGGATCGGCACATTCGGGCGAAAGGCGCGGACACTGTGAAAGAGCACGAGGAATTCATGCGCAACATGGAAGAGCGGGCGGGAATGAGCTTCTAGTCGTCGTTCGTTTCGTCGAACAGTGAATCTGCCGGGGGTGCGCTACCAAGTGGCCCCCGGCCTATTCGCCCCGACACTTGGGGAAATGGAGGATTCTATGTTCCATGACTGTCGAGACGCCGCATCATCGCCATGTGGAAATTCCTGTTGTTGTGGTTTGCCTTCACACTTCCATCGGGCGCGATCCTTGCCCCGACTTCCCTCATGGCCGAAGCGGGGCATGTCGGCTATGGGCCGACCTCACCGGCGCTTTTCTCGTCGGCTGAAAGTCTGGTGATCGACACTGACCCCGTCGCACTACTGCCTCCCCCTGCTGCCTTTGACATCCGGAATTTCTGGATGCGCGCCGACCTGCGGGTCAGACCGGAATGGCGTAGCGGGGTCTGTTTTGGAGGAGGACCTCCTATGAATGGCGCCTGCAACAGCCTCAACCTCTCCGGATCCGGCACCAGCGCCCACGATGGCTCCAAGGCCAGCGACTTCTTCATTCAGCAATGGGCGCGGCTCGGCCTCGGGTATGATCCTTCGCCCACTCTCAATTTTTACGTTGAACTTCAGGATTCGGCGACATGGGGAGGCAGCGGCAACCCGACGGATGGAGGCCAGAGTGCAGACGCCGCCAACCATCAATGCGGAACTCAGCGACCGGGACAATGTCGGCTCGGGATCCGAGCGGGCTATGCGCTCATCCGGAATCTCGCCGGTGTCGAAGGCCTCAGTGCGAAGTTCGGCCGCCAATACGTCGTGTTCGGCAATCAACGTTTGTTCGGACACTTCGATTGGGCGAATACCGGCTATTCTCACGATGGCGTCATGTTGAGTTACGCTCGCACCGATTTTGATCTGAAACTCGGCTGGTTTCGTCATTCGGAGACTGACCTGGGCCAAGGGCACCCTGGCGGAAGTCTGACCCCGAATCTTTTAACGTGCAACCAGGACGTCACATCCCAGTCCGTCTGCAATCCGGCCGTGGCGCAGCATGCGGCCGACGCGGGAAGCGATGTCGACATGGTAGTGTTTTACAATCAAATCCGAGGCGTGCCGCGAATGATTGTCGAGCCGTATTACGTCCTCTACTCCAACCGGCTTCCAGAACGAGCCAATCCTGGGCAGTACCTTCCCAAGTCGGCCTCTCAGCTCAGACATATGGTCGGGCTTCGTCTCGAACTACGCGATGGCAATTGGGATCTGGTGCATGAAACAGCGTACCAATTCGGGCGGACCGCGGACGGGTTTGGCTTCGACAACCAGCGCAACCTGAGCATTAATGCCTGGGCCTCTGGCACCTGGCTTGGCCACACGTGGTATGCCCATCCTTGGAAGCCACGAGTCGCGATCGGGTTTGACTATGCGTCGGGAGACGGAGACAGCAATTGCGTCACACCCGGCGGAACTCTCGCGCGCAGCTGCGGTGGCAATGCCAACACGTTCGAAAATTTCTTTCCCACAAACTTCCTGCACGTCGGCTACATGCTGAACGGGGCCTGGAGGAACACGGTTCAGCCGCAGGTGAACCTGCAAGCCAGGCCGACCACTCGAGATCACGTCGAAGTCTGGGCCATGCGCAAGTACTTGGCAAGCGCTCGCGACAATTGGTACCGTGGATCACAAGGGCCACTCATTTTTTCACGATCCGACAACCAGATGACCCATGTGGGCGACGAACTCGATGTCGCATGGAGTCGCATGTTTGCGGACGGTACCGTGTCAGTGGCCGTCATCTACGGCCATTTTTTCTCTGGGCCCTATATCCGCCACCAGCTCGGCACCTCAATGGATCAGGACTGGGGCATCGTACAACTCTGGACCAATTTTTAATTCGTCATGCAACGCGCAACCCTGAATTTTGAAACACTTCTCGAAGTCACCAATGCACTGAACTCGCAGCGAGACATCGAGAGCCTCTGGCGAGTGATCGCCGACCAAATCCAGAAAGTGATTCCATGGGATCGTGCGGGGATTACCTTGTACGAATCCAATACTGACGCCTTCCGGTTTTACGCCGTCATCACCAACATGGCCAGTCCGGCCCTGGCGCATGATAGCGTCATTCCCCGTGAAGGCAGCGCGGTGGGATGGGTGTATGACCACCGGCGCCTGCACATTCGTGGCAACCTTCAGAAGGAACAAGTGTTTCTGGAAGACCGTTTTTATGCCCAAGAAGGATTGGGCCGCATGATTAACCTGCCGCTGCTGGTGCGCGAGCATTGTCTCGGGACACTCAACATCGGCAGCGTCCATGGTGGCGAGCCCGACCCGGACGACTGCAAGTTTTTGCAGCAAGTCGCCACCCAGATCGCCTACGCCATCGATCACGTCCTGGCATACCAGCAGATCAAACAATTGAGCGAGCGATTGCGCCGCGAGAACGAGTATCTCGCCGAAGAGGTGAAGGCCAGCCGTAATCAGCGGTTGCTCGTGGGAGCATCTTCATCATTCAGCAAGGTGGTCGAGCTTGTGAAGGCGGTCGCGCCGACAGACACAACCGTGCTCCTGCTCGGCGAAACCGGAACGGGGAAAGAAGTGCTGGCCCAGGCCCTTCATGACTTGAGCGCGCGGAGCCAAAAGCCATTTATTCGCGTCAATTGCGCAGCGCTCCCTTCCGGACTGATCGAAAGTGAATTATTCGGTCATGAACGCGGTGCCTTTACCGGCGCACAACTCCGACGAGCAGGACGTTTCGAACTGGCTCACACCGGAACATTGTTTTTGGATGAGATCGGTGAAATGCCGCTGGAAACCCAGGCCAAACTATTGCGGGTGCTCCAGGACGGCATGGTCGATCGAATCGGCGGCACGCAGCCGGTTTCCGTAAATGTTCGCCTCATCGCCGCCACCAATGCCGACTTGTCCGCCGCGATTCAACAGGGAACCTTTCGGGCCGACTTGTACTATCGGCTCCACATCTTTCCCATCGCAGTCCCTCCCCTACGGGAACGCCGCGCGGATATTCAGCTCCTTGCCCAACATTTTCTTACGCAAATCGGCGCGAAGCACAAGCGGCCGCATCTGACCTTTGACCCACAGTCCATGGCACGCCTCCTCTCTTACAACTGGCCTGGCAATGTGCGCGAGCTGCAAAATGTGATTGAACGGGCGGTGATCCTTTCCAGTTCATCCCAAGTCACCGTGGACGAAATGTTGCTTCCGATCGTCCGGGCAGGACGGGCCGTCTTGACGCATCAGCCCGAGAGCCTTAAAGACCTCGAACGGCATCACATCATCATGATACTGGAACGGACCAAATGGCGAATCTATGGCGACCAAGGGGCAGCCAATCTGTTAGGACTCAATCCAGAAACCCTGCGCAGCCGCTTACGAAAACTTGGCATTCGCCGGCCCGTCTCACGATCATCGGAAACCAGCCCCATGGCCTAACTCCCTGACATTTCAAGCATCACTCTCGTGCTCCTTCATAAGCAGCATAAGATCGATGGTTGAACGGGAGGAGCTATCCGCCTCAATCGCCGGCTATTGTTGACCGCGGGCGGCTCATTTGACCAAGGTGTCGTAAGCATGATAAGTTGCTAAACCGTACGAGTCACGAGCGAGATCCCACGCTTCGCGTTTCCGTCATTGCCGCGCGATCGCATCCCCAAGTTACGCTCCTCCTACGGCCCATTTCTTACATTCTGACAGGAAATGGGCAAAGCATGGGGCGAGAGTATTCCTCCCCCACTGCACCCAGTTTGATGGCCTGGACATCGCCATCCTGTTGTTCGCCGAAAGGAGTGTACGATGAAGATAACGTCCGTCTGGCGTGGCAACAAACCCAACCATAAGAAGAAGCGAACCGTTCCCAAGTTGAGAATCCGCTGGACGGAACTCGGCCTGGTTGATCCCTCTGTGGAATCACATGAGACGCCGATGGATCAGATCCGCCGTGAAGTGACGGCGCTGGCCAGTTCCGGATTTGGTGCAGAGACCCGCGCCCGGTCAGAACAAACTCAGACACGTCCGGCGCGCACTCTGGCACGGACCAGTACAACCCGAACCGCCCGTCGGCCAGCTGGATCATAACGAGACAGGCCTATTTGCTCCCCTCGGGGAAGGTAAATAGAAGGAGGGAACCATCGCACGAGCAGGCAAAACGACCATCGCGAAACGCGATCGAGAAAAAGCCAGGCAGGTGAAGCAGCGGGAGAAAGAAGCTCGTCGGGTGCAACGGAAGGCCGAGAAGCCGGAACGGCCTGCGACGTCGGGAGGAGAAGATCCCGATCTGGAAGGGTTACGATGGGGGCCCCAGGAACCCCTGTACTAGCAGAGGTTCCTGGGAGGCCGCGAAGGGGCATCGTCGTTAAGATGTCTTGACGATAAAGCGGTCTTCCCCAAAGATCCCGCGCAACTGCTTGCTGACCAGTGAGCGATACTCGCCCTTCTCTTTCGCCATTCGGACCATTCCTTCGGCATCCGTCAGAATCAGAAGATCTTCTTCCGCAATCAGCACTCGATCTCCCTTGCCGACGTTAATCCGGTACTGTGTCCGTCCATCGGGATTCCGACTCGGACCGGTGACAATTTCCGTCAATCCGTCGATATGTCCCTTTTGCCCGTCCAAACGATGCTGCACCATCGTCCCATCCGGAATTCTGACCCACTGGGTCGCAGCTCGCGGTGCATCTTGGTTCTGATCACTCACCTTTCTTCCTCCCTTGCAACGTAGACTCGTCCAAATTAAGAGACCGGCCCAAGGTCGCTTCCGTTTTTGATTCCCCCATTGGCCTCTCGAGATCCGCCATCAGTTGTCTGACGCCATCCCTGGGCGGACCCGCCACGGCGTCGGCGCCGCTCCGGTTCATTGCGTGGCGCGTGACCATCCGGTCGTGACGAAGGCGGCAGTGAAGCCGGGCTTCCCTCGGCGCGAGGCACCGCTTGGCCCAGCAATCGCTCGATGGCTCGCAGTTGTTCCTGGTCTTCCGCCGTCACAAACGTCGTCGCACGGCCGGTGGTCCTCATCCGCGCCGTACGCCCGACACGATGCACATAATCTTCCGGGCAATTAGGCACGTCGTAATTGATGACGTGCGCAATATTTGCCACATCAATGCCTCGTGCGGCAATATCCGTCGCGACTAATACTCGATACGTCCCCCGCCGGAATCCTTCCAGGGCGGCTCGCCGTTGCGGCAGCGTACGCCCTCCGTGGAGCACCGCCACCCGGTGGCCGGCTGTATCCAACAGATTGCCGAGTCGATCGGCCCGATGCTTCGTCCTGGCAAACACCAGTACGGTATCGGATTCGGACTGCAGGAGGGACATCAGGAGCGCATTTTTCCGATCATGCGTTGTGTGATGCACAGCCTGGGCGACGCCCTCGGCCGTCGTTGCTGACTTCGCCACCATGACGCGCACCGGATCCTTTACGCTGGCCTGCGCCAGCCTGGCCAGATCCATAGGCATGGTCGCAGAAAACAGCAATGTCTGCCGCTCTTCCGGCATGGCATCCAGAATCTGATTGATCTGCTGGGCAAATCCCATATCCAGCATCCGATCGGCCTCGTCGAGCACAAGAATGTTCATCGCCAATAAGCTGATCGTTCCATTCCACATATGGTCCAGCAGCCGGCCCGGCGTAGCGACAATAATGTCTGGACGTTGCCGTAACCCTCTCACCTGAGCCTGCATGTCGGCTCCGCCGACGACGGTGGTGGCGAACAACTGCAAGTCTCGGCCTAATGTATCGATGGTGGCCTGAATTTGAATAGCCAGTTCGCGCGTGGGCGCCAGAATGAGGGCACGTGGTTGTCCCTTCGGTGTGCCGGTCAACCGCTCCAGCATCGGAATGACAAATGCCGCGGTTTTTCCCGTTCCTGTCTGTGCGCAGCCCAGCACGTCACGCCCTGACAAGGCATGCGGTATGGCCTGAGCCTGAATGGCCGTCGGTTCAGAAAAACCAGCTTTCGTGAGATTTCGCAACAGGGTGGGAGACAGACCAAGGGAGTCAAAACTCGTAAACGCAGTCGTCTGCACGCAGCTATCCTTTCGTTGTGGATCGCATTAAGACGGGATCAGAGAACCGAGGGGAGGGTGAATCCGGAGGGAGTCAGCTCCAAACTGGACCTGGTCGCGATGCGATCGCGCGGTCCACGTTGAGGAGGTACAGCATTGGTGGACCGATACAATGCTGCAGTAGAACACACTTTACCGCACGGTGCCCCTCTCGGTCAACAGGACCGCATGTTCCCGCGACGGCGGCCTTTCGAGTAACGCGAGAGCGGAGCTTGCCGAATTCCGTGATTGTCCTATACTATTTTGTATTATTGTCGGACATGAGGCCTATTTTGCGCATTGGATTTTTTTTCCTCGCTCTATTGCTCACGACCGGCATACTCGCTCCTTCTGTCCAGGCTGCGCCGGAATCATCAGGCGGCAACAAAGCCGAGCCGAACCCAGGCTTAACCCTGGACGACATTGGCAAGGGGCTGAAAAGCGCAGCCAAAAATATTGAAGAGGAAATACCGAAGATCGGTCCGGCCATTGGCAAGACATTCAAGCAAGTCACCGGTAGCGGCAAGGAAGCGGGCGCCTCGAAAGACGCGCCCCAAGCCTCTAAACCCAAGAAATAGCAAGTCCGTGGGAGATGCGGTGCTGCAATGTTCTCCCGTCCTTTTCATCAAGCGACTGAGGCCGCTGGGTTTTTACTCAGTCATCGTAGTTGCCGTTATCGCTTGTACCTCAACCCCCACGATGCGCTGCTCTTCAGGGGAACAACCGGTCGTGCTGGACACGCTTTATTTCGGCACGGCTAAGCCTGGCGGGACCGTGACAGCCGAGGAATGGACCGCCTTTTTCGACGACATGGTTGTGCCGGAATTTCCAGAAGGGCTGACATCCTGGGCCGCGGCGGGTCGGTGGGGAAACTCAGCAGGCTTGGTGGAGCACGAACCTTCTTACCTTCTCCAACTCGCGCATAACGGAAGCCAAGACAAGGACAGGGCGGTACAGCGGATCATCCATCGATATAAGAGCGACTTTCACCAGGAAGCCGTCATGCGGATTCGTTCTCAGGCCTGCCGGACCTTTTAAGAGACCATCATACGTTTTTCCTGCTCACTTCTTTCCCTGTCCCTTTGATCCCTTACTGATCTCGTTGAGAATTTGCTTGAGCAATCCACTGCTATTGAGCCCTCCGGACTGAGTCGGTCCTGCCCCTGGGCCCTGATTGGGCGAAGCCACGGCCGGAGACAATACGGGAGATGAGGGAGTGCTCGATGGCGTCCCGATTGAGCCGGCTCCTCCCGCAAATGCCTGAACTCCTGGAAATGATGGCAGGCCGGCAGTGGTCGGGAGAATGGCGCCCTTGGCGGTCGCACCGGGTTGGTCCTTTTCAGTCCGCGCCGCGGTGCTGCGCTGAAGTTCCTTCTCCACTTCCAAAGCGATATCAACATGGGCACTGACGATTTGACGTGTGACCGGCTGAAGAGGTTCAAGATGATCTGCCCTGAGGGCAAGCGACTGCACCGGGCGCGAGGGCGATGGTATCTCAGAGACGGACGCCAGTATGTCTGGTTTCAGCGATGCTTCTGATCCGTTCCTGAGGGAAAACGGCTTGCCTTCCCCGGTCAACGGCTCCACTCGCGCCTGCCCTTCGAATACTCGCAACGTTTCCATCGCAGGGGCATTGATCAATCGCGAGAAAAATGACCGTTGTTCGTTTGCCGTCACTGTGGCCGCAACGATTCCCCCCCGACTTACCATCCGCGCCAGTGTTGTCTGGAGAGTCAGTCTATCGGTCATCCGCCCCGCATCATAGGATAAGGCGATCCGCACCGTTCCTTTGTGAAGGCGCACCTCGGTTTGCCCATGATGGGGCTCTTGGATCTGCAGCCGTGTTTCCTCATTCAAGGTCAGCAGCGCGCGATGATCCCATAGCACATCGACCTTCGCACCCGCTCCGGTAGACAGCTCTTCACCGGAGTTCATGAGATCACCTACTTTCAGGATTCGACTAACGGCACCTGTGGAAACTGCGGACACGGATCCCCCGGACATTCCCATCACCACCCCGACCGGACGGCCATCGCCGGGAAGGAACCGCGACGGCTCTTCCGCTTGAACTTGGGTCATGGATGTAAAGACAACTATGGCCCAGCATGCGAGCATTCGCACAGAGAAGTTGGCGGTTCCCATTTGACCACTCCTTGCCATGGACTGTTCAAAAACGCGCGCGTCCCGATTCCGTCATACCCGGCAAAGCTTTGCCAGCAGCCACTTTCCAGCCGTTATGACTCGGCAATCGAGCTAGACATATCGTATAGTAGGTGTCGGTTCGTTCGGAGGTCAAGCGATGAAAGTGCCCGGCGCAACAGTCTGATGGAAATACGGCAATGAGTCGATCTCAATCCCGCACGGTCTCTTTTGCACATCAATCGTTCCTCTGCCTGCGCATGAGGCTGCTGGCAGCCATCCTCGCCATGCTTCCCGCGATATTGCTGCCTTACTCCGTTTCGGCTCAAGAAGCCGACGCCGAAGTACTCGTTGCAGAAGGAGTCTTTGCGTACGATGCCAAACGGTACGATGAGGCCATCACACTGCTGTCGAAAGCCGTTGCTCTGAATCCGCATCAGGCTCGGGCGTACTACTATTTGGCGCTTTGTCATTTGGCAAGAGGCCATACAGAACAGGCTCTTTCGCCTTTGACGACGCTACGATCTCTCCGCCCATACGATCGGGAAGTCGCTTACCAGCTGGGGACTGCCCACTTTGCCCTCCGGAATTACGAGAAGGCCAGTCCTCTTCTGGAGGAAGTGTTTGAGCAGGAACCGGATCGTGAAAATCTGGGATTCTATGTGGGATTTCTTCGCTATCGACAAAAGGATTATGACGGCGCCGCAGCGGCACTGGGGGTAAATGTGTCTGCCGACCAAGATGTGCGACAGCTCGCGTCGTTCTATCGAGGTCTCTCGCTGGGAATCCTGGGACTTTCGGACCAGGCGCAGGCCGAGCTGGCTTCGGCGCAGCGTGTCCAGCCCAACTCTCCGATCACAGGTGCATCCGTGCGGGTTCAAGAGGCCCTTGCCGCAACGAGGCGGGGCCCCGAGACCCAGCGCCTGCGATTGCAACTGGCCGTGGGGGGCTATTACGACGATAACGTTGCGGTCAATCCCCGCAAGAGCGGCGATCAGGTGGCAGAAGCGCTGCGGTCTCGTTCGACCCAATCACCAGGGCTGGTGACATCGGCACGCGGCGACTATGCCTGGTATCGCAAGGGACCGATCGAATCGACAGTAACCTATTCTTACTACCAAACTGTCAATACGAATAGCGGAGTAGGAAGATTTAATATTCAAGACCACATGGGGGCTGTGTCAGGAGTCTATCGGGGGAGCATCGGAACGATGCCCTACGAGATTGGAGGGCAATACAGCTACGACTATATGTTTCTCGATATGACAGGATTTCTCTCGCGCCACAGTCTCACCCTGCCTGCAACATTGATCCCCCCGGCAATCTCGCTGCCGGTTGTCGGTCGAATGGAAAACTTGACCACGATTCTCTATCGCTATCAACGCAAGGAGTTTTATTCGGAGCCGGGCAATAACGACATCCGATTCGGTCCTGAGTCACGGGACGCGTACAACAATATGGTTGGCTTTCTCCATGCGTTCCGATTTCGGCAAGATGCGTACATTGTCCGGGTCGGTTATCAGCATGATACCGAAGCCGCGAGCGGATCAAGCTTCGCCTATTCTGGCGATCGGCTCCAACTTGGCGGGCAAGCCACTCTTCCCTGGTATGACCTCAGTCTGAGGCTCGATTATGAGGTTCACTGGCGGGCATACAACCATGCGCAAGTCATATTCTTGGACGATGCCGGCCAGTTATCTCAACGGCGCGATACGGAGCAGGATATTTTCTTCCAGATCGCCAAGCCGCTGCCCCGCAATCTAACCGTTGCCCTCCAGTATCAAGGTGTCATGAACAATTCTAATATTCCCGTCTACAACTACGCAAAAAACGTGTTCACGACGCTGATTACCTGGACCTATTAGACCGACAGGAGGGCCGTAAAGGTCCGTCGAACAGAACGCCTTCCTGAAACTGTATCGCACGGAATACGAGGTGACGGACTGAAAGAGAACTGGACGTACAAGCAGGCAGGCCGGGATGGCGTGGCAGGGCCATTCTCGAAAAATCCAATGGCCCTGCCGGGGCTCGAAACTTCCTGAAGAGCTCACATGCGGCGTGAAACAGCCGATGCCCTGTCGAAACCGCTCAGGCCCAGGTACGATGCTGTTCGCTCACATGCTCGCTGCCGTTTGTCTTCGCGATAACCCACGACACGTCGTCCGGAATCGATACGACCTTCAGCTCCGCGCAATGGCCATTGGCCTCTCCCTGCAATTCCTCCACCACTTGAACCAGCCGCTGATCATCGCGCGGAATCAACATCCCGCATTTGTTAAGGCTCGGCTCCTGAGGTCCTGCGGCCGAAGGCCAGTACGCCCCTAGATCAGTCTCCTTAAGCGCATCCGGCTGCCCCAGCTCACGTAGACGTAGGAACGCCTTGTGGCTCAGGCAAAACTGATCATAACTCTTATTGATGACGATTTTTCGCATGACACATGCTCTCTTTCTGTTTCCATCACAAAGCAGGCCTTTAGCCATGCGTTACAGTTCGGCATATTGTTGCCGAGCCTTGGTTACGCCGTCGGTTTGGGATCGCTATACCCGATGTAATTGCCACTCCAATGCGCATGTCGGCGATCAGCCCAGAGACTGACTTCGTCTTTGTGCCCCTCACCGTAACGCTTCTGCAGCACCTCGCCGAACTTCTCCAAGCTGCCTTGGATTTCACCGAGATCGCTCTCCGTGATCTTCTCCCAGTTGGCCTTGAGAGGGGTCTTGAGTTGTAACCAGAACTGTTGAAACTGTTCTTGTGTCATGGCGTTCTCCTATGTCGGTGGCTGCTATCGCGCACACCATTGTGAGGGTTGACATGCGCGAACGCATGCCCAGACCTGGTGGTCTAAGATGGTAACACTGGCGTAAAAGCAGCGAAGACCGGGGAATCAGACGCGCCTAGGATGGAAGATGCGCGCGAGATGGGATAGTCGGCGTGGCTCAACACGTCATGCCACACCCTACAGGGAGTACGACGCTGTGTCAACGAATGACAGAAGGCTGTTGGACGTAAGTCATTGATTCACAGCGAATTAATTATTTCAGAGACCATGACGCGGTTCAGGCGATCCGCGGTTTCAAAGTGGCAAGCTTCTGGGCCATCGCTCTATTGCCGGCCAATTCTCGAGGAGCGGAGCCCCGGCTCCTGTACGTGGAAGTGAGGTTGGAAATGTTCGCTTTTCCTTAAGCACCTTAGGCCCTCGTGACGGAGGCAGACACGCCATTCGGTGCCGTATCGCTCAATCACAACAGGCCTTCGATGCTCTTACGGCAAGAATTGCTCAATACCGGAGTAAACCTGACGTCTCAAGTTCTCTCTTCAGCCTCGCCCTCTCCTTGCAGGGCTCCACGGTGACACTCCTGCGACTTACGACACCAGTTGCTTGGCAGCGGCTTTCTTTTCTTTGGCCTTCGCATCCCGTTCCGCAAGGAGCTGGCGCGCCGGTTCGCTGATATATTCCTTGAACGCAAACCGCTCCGCAGGCTTTTCGGAGTCCCGCATTTCCTGCAGACCTTCCATGCTGTTCTTGCCGATCTCCAGGATGCAGGGGGTATAGAGCTGCAAATAGGTCGGTCCAATCTCCCGCGCGATCAGTACTGCGTTACGAACCACCTTTTCAACCAGCGACGGCTTGCTCACCGTGCAATTGACGACGTAGTGACAGCCGGACTCTCGGGCGATTTCAGGCAGACGCACCTTATCGAAGAGCTTTCCGATCGGCGCCATTTTGGCGACGAATCCTTTCTGCATAAGGCCGCTCTCCTGTCCGCCGGTGTTCGCATAGAGTTCGTTGTCGAAACAGATGGTCGTGAATTTTTCCTGCCGGAACCAGGCCTGGAGTGTCATGTCCAGCCCGATGTCCACCGTTGCGCCGTCCCCCGCCAGGACGACCACATCTTTCACGTGATCAGGAAAGCGGACGCTCAACGCTCGCTTGAGCCCCGATGCGATGGCATTCTGATTTCCGAACAAGGAATGAATGTTGTGCACGGCCACCATCGGAAACACGAGGCTCGTGCATCCGGTCGAGCCGACCATGACCGTGTCCTCTGGATTGGGAAGCGACGCCAGAATATAGCGAAATGCCATGGATTCAGGACATCCTGCACAGAGGGAGTGCTGCTCGATCAACTCCTTGGCCGTACCGATATCCTTCCATCCCCGGTCTTCCTTGCCGTATGTGGCGCTGCTCACAAGATCCTGATAATCCGACGGCATGATGTCATACAGATCCGGTGAAATTTTGATGCGCTCTTTACTCATATCGCTCTCCTCTCAGCTGTGTGTCATCCATGGGCGAAAATTTGACAGGCGCATCGCACGATGTCAGGCGCTGAAGGAGCTTCCGCATCCGCACGTCGTCTTGGCTTGCGGATTTTTGATCGCAAATCCGGATCCCTGCACACTGTCGACATAGTCGACTTCGCAGCCGTTCAACAATGGAGCGCTTTGCGAATCCATGATGACCTTCACATCGCCTTTTTCGATGACCGTATCGTCATCGCTCATCTTGGACTCAAACGCCATTCCATATTGATAGCCGTGGCACCCCCCGCCTTTCACATACACTCGCAGCCCGAGCGTGTCTTTTTCCTCCTGCATCAACTCGCGAATTTTCTGTTCAGCCGTGGCCGTAATGGAAATCATAGTGGTGCTCCCTTGTACTGCTATTTGAAACAAATAATGATCTGGGATGGAACTACGAGCTACAACGCCGATCTTTACCGAAAGCGACCATCGCTTCATTCACGAAGCCGGTCTTAGTCAGTGCAGGACACTCTGGCGTAAGAAGCGGCGAAGACCGGACAATTAGTCGCGCGGGACAGGAATTTGATGCGCGAGGGAGAGAACAGTCGGCGAAGCTGGAAACGTCATATCTTCACGCTAAGCTCTATGGTGGTCGGAGTCAAGCGGTATTGAGACCTAGCTCTGATTGTCCAGAAAACGGACGTCTGCAGACGTGATCGCTCCCCCGCGAACACGAATGGTACGACAAAGGCGGATTCGAAGGGACGTGGCCCTTTACCAAGTACGGGCAGGTCGCCTTGTTGCAACATGAACCAACATCAATAGCATTCCTCCCCCAGTAAGGCCCCAATAGACCTGAGTCGGCATTTCCGCGAGCCCGGTCCAGGCAAGCCACCAAACCACGAGCCCAAGCACCAGTGAAAGCAAGGCAGCCTGCAACATGTCACACTCCTTCAGTTCGCCTGAAATCTGCCAAGGCTCGTCTTCTATCAGCAGGCTGCGACATCCAAATGCGCCCAGGTCGCGCGGGGCTCCAGGTACCATTGGCGGTGAATATCGATCAGTGAATCGATCACGGCGCCACATTGCTGGCAGCCCCAGCCATACACAAGCGTGCCGCTGACGATATCCTTCATTTTGAGCATCATCATGGGCCCGTAACAACGCGGGCATCTCATTGTGCTTTCTCCAGGGAACATAACCGCTCGTGACCTTGCCATCGCGTCCCTCGCTCAGGATCCGCTTTTCTCGAATAACTTTACGATCATCGTCTGTTGTTTAATGCGTTCCATTAACTGCGCGCAGGAGGCCTCGCGAATAATAGTTGCGAACTGCGCGTGGTAACTGGCCACCAAGCTCCCCCCGTCCATCACTGTGTCATAGACCAACCAACGCCCGTCCTGATTGACCAGTCGAAAGTCGACGAACGTATCGACCTTATCCCCGACTAGTCTCGTCTTAACCTCAGCAAACCCACCCTCTCGTTGCTCCGAGAGATAACTGATCCGTTGATGCACGTATTCAACCATACTGTTCGCAAGCGCATCCCGCAGCAATTGAACAAACAATCCGACATATTCCCGGCGTGCCACATCGCTGAGTTTCCCCCACGATGCGCCCAAGGAACGTCTGGCCATGTCTTCGTAATGCACATGATGTCGGATGACCTGCTCAATCTCCCCACGACGGGCCTCGGAGTGACTCGGGTCGTTGAGATCCTTCAGGATGGACAGCAACTCGGAGACGGTCCCTTTCACGCTGTCAGTGGGTCCCGGGTCGGACCACGCGGCCGTCGTCTGCATGATGGTCATCAACAGAGTGATGACTACTACGAAGGTCATGCCTTGGCAAAATAGCCTACGTAGGCAGAGCTTTTGCGCCATCACTGTTGACCGGCTGCTGCGCATCATGGCGGTATTCCTTCTCGTCACTCGTATAATCCATATCCAGGAGTGTGCTCTTAAAACCAAATGCCATCACACTCGATTTTCAAGATTGTTCGGTGCTCAGACGAGCTATGATCCTGCAGTAGATGTATTCCGGCAAAATGCCTCTGGTCAGCAACTCTTCTCGATGAGAGTAAGGCCTTCCTTCCATGATCTTGTTCGCATAATGCGTACCAATTCCGGTCAGCGACTTCAAACGCCCTATCTCAGCTCGATTAATGTCCACGAACCTATTCAGCCCCGCTCTACCAGGCTTCTCGTCCGCTTCGACTGCTCGCTCCTGCAATGCACTAGGCCTACCTGCCGATCGTGAACGAACTCGATGGTCCATACGCATATACTCATCCTTCCTGCCGTATTCCTTTCGACACTTGACTCTAAACGCGAATACGCTGCCATTTCTGGCAGCTAGGCCAGCAGCTCGTTCCGGGCGAGTCCGTGCTGCAGCAGTGATGCAAGACAAGCCGCGCTATCGTCCAGGAACAGCCCGCATAGAGGCTCGATCGGATTCGTGGCGATGACAGCTCTGCTCAGCAAATCAGCCGCTGCCCGGCTGTCGCCTCTTGAGGAATTCTCGTCAGACAAGTCGCCAGCGTATCCTCGACGGCACCGGACGCGACCGCAACGGATTTAACCGGCGCGACCGCAACAACTGGCTTCTGCTCCGCCGCATGAACGGGCAGTGAGAGCAACAGCAGGCCGACGCTGGCCATGAAAAAGTACAGTCCCCTTGTGATAACGACTCGATGAGTACGCCTAGAATAACCCTCCATAATGGACAACGGAATGACTACAGAAAGCGCCCGTCGGCGAGCCAAAATCATCGACTCTTTCTCCGTGGCGTTGAAGCATCGAGGACTTGGGACTCGCACGCGCCGGGAGTAGGGAAGGGAGAAAAAGAATTGCGCGCGAGAGGAAAGCCAGCGTAGCTCAGTACGCTATGTCCACACTAGAATGTTGCAAGACTGCTGTCAATGTGTCGTGAGGCAGATTATCATCTAAGACCATGATTCCATGCGGCAATAATTATTATTGGCAATTCTTGGTCCCCAGCATATTCATTCGCGAGTGGCAGATACGGAGTTATGGCCGACAAGAGAGAAAGCCCCTGGACCTGCACCGTGGAAGACTTCGTGGATGAGCCTGCCCTCGCCAGATCCATAAGGGGCTGGTTCAAATTTCAACGAGCGACCATGTCATACATCAGGGATTTGCCAATCTACTGGCGGCAACCCTGCTTCCGTCAAGGACTGGTTAACCCTCGAAAAGCAGCGGGAACCGAAGAACTTTCCCGCCGAGAGAGGAGATGGATGTGCAGCCGCAATGACGACATGGAGAGGATTCGTAATCAGGGTCCTTTTTTTTTGGGCCTCCCCACCCCATAAGACAAAAACCACCCTGGAAGGTTTTGAATTAAGTAGTTCGATCACCCGATCCGTAAAAAGGTGCCAGCCACATTTTTTATGCGAATTGGGACTATGCGCACGAACGGTCAATGCAGTATTCAGCAGCAATACGCCTTGCTCTGCCCACGGAATCAGACAACCATTGTTTGGAATAGGACATCCCAAGTCATTGCGTAACTCCCGATAGATGTTTCGTAACGAGGGGGGTAACGACCGGATTTCAGGCGGAACCGAAAAACACAGGCCATGCGCCATTCCTGGAGTGTGATAAGGATCCTGGCCCAGCAGGACTACCTTGACCGATTCGTAAGACGTCAACTCAAACGCCGTAAATATATCATTGCGCGGAGGCAGAATAATTTCATCCGCTTCCAGTTCACCGCTTAGGAAGGCTAGGAGCATTCGGTACGATTCACTCTCAGTCATTTCTGTGAGGAGAGAAGCCCAGTCCGAAGGTATCGGCGGAAGCACATGTCGAATCATTGTATTTCCCACATTACAGAAATTGCACCTGGAAGCGACTCAAGATACGCAACCCATCGTGCCTAGGTTTGACGAAGGCGTCTGAAAATAAAAAAGCCTGCTCGATTTCTCGAGCAGGCTTCTTTTGTAACCCGGCAGCGTCCTACTGTCCCACTGCCTCACGGCAGCAGTATCATCGGCCTTGGAGGGCTTAACTTCCGTGTTCGGTATGGGAACGGGTGTGACCCCTCCGGCAAGGCCACCGAGAAC
>CAADGJ010000236.1 GCA_900696505.1 uncultured Nitrosospira sp. | reverse complement strand
GATTTTCAACTTGCCAAACATTGCCCTCGGCATACAAACGAGTACATCGTGGATTCACAGTGGCCTCACCCTGATCCTCATGGCCGCACTGGGTGGCACGCTGGCCATGATTCTCACGCTTACGTCCCCATCCCCTCACAGAACGGATCCCGGGCGCAAGGAAGGGCCGGCACATCAGACCGGCTCTCGATAGACCCCCACAGACGTGGGATAATTGAATGGAACTCTGGCAGATGGAAGGATTGGCCGCCTAACTTTTTTCAGGCGGCGACGCGATCGGTGAAACAGGCGGTTGCCCTTCAGGTGTCCATCCCCCACCCAGCGCTTTGTACAGTTGCACAATGGACACCAAATGCAACCGATGTGTTCCCATCAGTGCCAACTCGGCCTCAAACAGATTGCGTTGAGCAATCAAGACATCCAGATAATTCGCCAACCCGCCTTTATAACGAAGGTTAGCCAGGCTCAGTGCTGATCGCAGAGCTTCAACCTGCTGCAACTGCGCGGCGCGCTGTTCACGCACCGTCCGCACCGCCACCAAAGAATCTTCGACTTCCTTGAAGGCCACGAGGACGGATTGTTCGTATTGGGCTACCGCCTGTCTTGCCTGTGCCTCGGCAGCTCTCTGCTGAAATCCTAGGATCTGGGCATTCAATAACGGACCGGCCAACCCTGGCCCGGCAACCCCGAAGGCCGTCTCGTTTGCGACTAACCGGGACAGATGCGGACTTGCCACACCGAGAATTCCGGTAATACTCAATTTGGGGAACCGATCGGCCTTGGCCATGCCGATTCGTGCCGTTGCCGCAGCCAGGTCTTGTTCAGCCTGCAAAATATCCGGACGCCGTTGGAGCAATTCGGAAGGAAGCCCGGGCGGCACGTCCGGCGGCATGACCTGCTCAGTAAGAGAGTAGCCGCGCGCGATACGTCCGGGATTACGCCCGAGCAATACACTGAGCTGATTCTCCTTCTGGACCTTCTGCCGCTCGAACTCCGCGGCCTTCGCTGCTGCGTTGGCCCGTTCGGCTTCGAACTGATCGGCATCGAGTTTGGAGATCATGCCTTGCCGCAAGCGAGCCTGGGCAATTCTCACCGAGTCCTCCCAGGACTTCAGTGTGCGCCGGGCAATGTCGAGCTGCATATCAAACTGCAGCAGGTCGAAGTAGGCCTCCGCCACGCCACTGACCAGTTGCAACACAATGGCACGTCGATTTTCCTCCCGCGACAAGAGATCGCCGCGCGCCGCCTCATTGGACCGTCGGATCCTTCCCCAAATGTCGATTTCCCACGATAGATTTCCTTGTAAGTAGTAGTTGAACGGGTTCGGAAATCCGGGGAAGAGAAAATTGCTCTTACGACCGAAGAGTGGCGCGTTTGCGGTCACATTCATTTGCGGAGCATAGTCGGTCTTCGCGATAAACAGGCGCGCTTGAAATTCTTCGATGGCCGCCGCGGCGCGTTTGAGGTCTTTGTTCTCTTCCAACGCCGTTCGGATAAGCTTTTGCAGCTCCTGGTCCTTCAGCAGTTCCCACCAGGGTGTATTGGCAATCGATGCAGCGTCACCGCCCGGTTCGGCCATGCGGAATGCATCGGGCGTCGTTGCCTCGGGACGGTTGAAATCCGGACCAACCGCACAGGCTGCTAAAAGAGTGGAGAAAAGCACCAATGCCAGGCTACGCATGCTGATAATCACGCTCCTTTTCAGGTTGATCAGGTCCATCGGCCCCGGGAGGAGGAAGCTGACGGTTCCGTCCGCGACTCAACGAGCGGATCAAAACAAAAAACAGCGGCACGAAGAAAATTGCCAGAAATGTGGCTGCCAGCATCCCGCCGAACACTCCCGTGCCAATGGAATTTCTGCTGGCAGCGCCGGCACCCGTGGCAACCACCAGAGGAACAACGCCAAGAATAAACGCCATTGACGTCATCACGATGGGACGGAAGCGGAGCTTGGCCGCATCGATCGTCCCCTCCAACAAGGGATGCCCTTCTTCATAGCGCTTGTTCGCAAATTCCACGATCAGAATGGCATTCTTCGCCGACAGCCCGATGAGCGTCACCAGACCGATCTGGAAGTAGATGTCATTGGTCATCCCCTTGAGCCACACGGCACTCAAGGCGCCGAACAGCCCGATCGGAACCGCGAGGATCACCGCAAAGGGCACCACCCAGCTTTCATATTGCGCAGCCAGGACCAGGAACACCATCAACAATCCGAAGCCGAATGCGTAGAGCGACTGATTGCCGACCATCCGTTCCTGATAGGAAATGCCGCTCCAATCGATCCCGTATCCCTTCGGCACCAGCACTTCTTTCCCTAACTTATCCAGCGCGTCTAAGACCTGTCCGGAACTGACCCCGGGTGCCGCCGAACCAAGCACCAGCGCCGTATTGTATCCGTTGAAATGTGTCACGGGATCAGGGCCGCTGCTGAACTCCGTGCTCACCACTGTATCCAAGGGAATCATGGTAGGCCCCTGCGCACCGACGGCCCGCACATAAATTTTTGAGATGTCGTCAGGAGTTGACCGATACTGCGCCTCGGCCTCGGTCTGCACCCGGAAGACGCGACCGAACTTGACAAAGTCGTTGATGTACAGATTCCCGAAATAGGCTTGCAGCGTATCGAAGACTTCCGAAATAGGGACCCCCAATGCCTTGGCGCGCTCCCGATTCACCTTGGCGAAGATCCTCGGAGCACTGACGCGGAAACTGGTTCCGATGGCCCCGATCGCCGGATTCTGCCGCGCCTTGGCCACAAACTCCTGCGCCACCGCGGAGAACTTATTGAAGTCACCGCCGCTCGGATCTTGAAGCTGTATGGAAAATCCGCCCGTCGCACCAAGCCCGCGAATCGACGGGGCGTTGAAGGCAAGGATCAACGCTTCTGGAATCTTTGCAAATTCCCCGTAAGCCGCCCCGATCAAGGCTTTCACATGTTGCTGCGGCGCCGTACGCTCATCCCAATGTTTGAGCGGCACGAACATCGTCGCGGCATTGGGTCCGCGTGTACTAAACACGAAGTTCTGCCCGGACAGCGCATCGGTCGAATGGATCGCCGGATTGGCCAGAAAATAATTCTCGATCTTGCTCAATACCGTATCCGTGCGCTGCTTCGACGCCCCATCCGGAAGTTGCACGATTGTGATGAAATATCCCTGGTCCTCCTCCGGCAGGAAACTGTTGGGGATGGTTTTAAACAACAAAACCACGCCCGTAAGCAGTACCGCAAACACCGCCACCGACAGCAGGCGTCGCGTCAGTGCCATTCCCACCGTCGAGATATATCGTCCCTGCATCCATGAAAATGTCCGATTGAACAGGCCGAACAACCCATGGTGCCGCTCTTCGCCCGGCTTGAGCACGAGGGCGCAGAGCGCAGGGCTGAGCGTCAACGCCACAAAACCGGAGATGATTACCGCAATGGAAATCGTGATGGCGAACTGCTTGTACAATTCCCCGGTAATGCCACCAAGAAAGCCGACGGGCACGAACACCGCGCACAACACAAGCACGATGGCGATCACCGGCCCCGTCACCTCTTCCATCGCCCGCTTCGCCGCGTTCTTAGCCGAAAGTTTCCCCTGGGTCATGTGCCGTTCGCAATTTTCCACGACCACGATCGCATCATCCACCACGATGCCGATGGCCAGGACCATGCCGAACAGCGTGAGGGTATTGATCGAGAACCCCAGCGCCTGCATTCCGGCAAACGTGCCGATGAGGGACACCGGCACGGCGACACCGGGAATCAATGTCGCGCGCCAGCTTTGCAAAAAGAGATAGACCACCAGAATGACGAGCACCATCGCCTCTGCCAGCGTCTTCACGACCTCTTTAATGGAGACGTCGATAAACCGAGTGGTGTCATAGGGGATGTCGTACGACACGCCGGTGGGAAATGCCTTGGAGACCTCGGTCAATTCGGCGCGAACCCGCTTCACCGTTTCGAGCGCGTTCGCCCCCGGGGAGAGGAACGTCAGCAGAAACACATTGGGCTTGCCGTTCCAGCGCCCTTCCAGCGTGTACGATTGAGCGCCCAATTCAACACGAGCCACATCCTTCAACCGGACCATGGAACCATTCGGCATGGCCCGCACGATCATGTCCTCGAAGTCCTTCACTTCCGTGAGACGACCTTGCGTAATGACAGGAATCGTCAGCTCGGTACCCTTCAAGGCCGGCTCGCGGCCAATGGTTCCGGCAGGAAAATCACGATTCTGTTCCCGCACGACATTCGCAACATCCGTCGGCGTGAGGCTGAGTTGGGCCATGCGGATGGGGTCCAGAATCAGCCGCATCGAGTAATTCTGTGACCCGAACACCACCGCATTGCCTACGCCACGAAGGCGCTTGAGGTTGTCGAGGACCCGCAGAATGGCATAGTTGGAAAGATAGACCGTGTCATGCGTAGGATCAGTCGAACTCAAGGCCACGACGGCCAACAGATCCGGCGACACCTTGTTGATGCTGATCCCCTGCCGGACCACTTCGGGCGGTAATTGCGGCTCCGCGAGTTTCACCCGGTTCTGGGTCTGTACCTGCGCGATATCGACATCCGTGCCGATCTCGAAGGTCAACTTGATCGACATGTGGCCGTCGTTCGTACTGGTGGAATCGTAGTACAGCAGATTGTCGATGCCGGGAAGTTGCACCTCAATGGGCCGCGCCACCGAGTCGGCCAGGATTTCGGCATTGGCGCCCGGATAGTCGGCTTCTATCTGCACGACGGGAGGGGTGATTTCGGGGAATTGGGCAATGGGGAGGGCCTGCAAGGCCACCAAGCCCAGCACCATGATAACGATCGACAACACCGACGCAAAAATCGGGCGGTCGATAAAGAAATGTGAGATCACGAGGCGGGCTCCGGCGGGGCGGGAGCCGCACTCGGAGCGGTTGCCGCACCGGCAGCGGGAACGGGCACCGGTTTCACCACGGCACCGGGGGCGATTTTATGCAGGCCCTCCACAATGATGCGATCGCCGACGTGCAAGCCTTCTTCGACGATCCACTGACTGCCTTGCCAGCTGCTCGCCAGGATTTCCCGCATCTCCACCTTGTCGTCCTTGCCCACGACGAACACGATGGAGCCTTTCGCGCCTTGCTGCACCGCACGTTGCGGCACCAGGATGGCGCCGGTCTTGAGCGTGCCCTTGAACCGTACTAGCACGAACTGTCCAGGCAACAACACCCGATCCGGGTTGGGAAATACGACGCGCGCCTGTCTCGATCCCGTATCTGTTTTTAATCCCACATCCAGCAAATCCAGTACGCCTTCATGCCCATACGTCGTCCCATCGACAAAGGTGAGCACGCCGCGCAATTGGTACACCCCCGGATGCTGAATACGTTTGGCATCCGTGTCCCGCCGGCGCTTCAACAGAAAACTCTCCGGCGCACTGACGATCACGTACATGGGATCGACTTGATGAATCATGGTCAGCAAGTCTGTCTGTGCCGACACTAGTCGGCCTTCATACACACGCGTTCGTTCGATCATTCCGTCGATGGGCGCGATGATCAGCGTGTTATCGAGATCGAATTTTGCTTTGACGAGTTCGGCCTTCGCGCCTTCGAGGGCGGCTTTCGCGGCCAACTGTTCGGCGACGGCATCGTCCACATCTTTCGTGCTCACCGCCTGTTCTGCCAGGAGCGGCTTCACGCGTGTCAGATTCTGATTCGCCTGGACCAACCGGGCTTCCGATTGGGCGACTTTAGCCTTGGCACTCAGCATCGCCGCATGGAAGGGCACGGGATCGATTTGATACAGACGATCCCCTTTTTTGACGTCGCGGCCTTCCTTGAAGTACCACTGTTTCAAGATGCCGGTGACCTGCGACCGGATCTCCACGGGGCGTGACGATTCCGCCTGTCCGATGAACTCCGGTTCGTCAGGCACATCCTGGGCGGTCGCCACCACAATTCCCACCTCAGGAACGGTCGGTGCCGGCGCCGAGCCGGCTTCCTGCTTGCAACCCGGCACAAGCGCCAACGCGAGCCACCCGCACACCATCGGGGCTATAGTGGACCATCGCCATCGCCTGATCATGCGTACTCCTGACTACAATCTGAATTGCCGCGCGGGCGGAGATGATTGCGTACCCATCTTACTGGTTGGCTGGCATGTAAGCAACGAGCCTGTTCCTGCACACACGACGGATCACGGTCGGCTCG
>CAADGJ010000235.1 GCA_900696505.1 uncultured Nitrosospira sp. | reverse complement strand
GAAGTGCCGGCGCGACTCGCTGCCATGCAGGCCATGTTGGAAGGCATGTCGGCTCCGGCTGTTATGCCCGATGAACATTGTCAAAGCCCCTATGAGTGTCCCTTCTGGACCCATTGCATCGAACACAAACCGGCTCGCTGGATCTATCATTTACCGGGAAGTAGCAAGACGGTCGTGCAGCTTCGTGAATTAGGCGTTGAGACGATCGATGAGATTCCTGATCATGTCGCACTCACGCCGGTGCAACGGCGGGTGAAAGATAACCGGGAATGGGTCGGCGAAGGGCTGCGGTCGGCGTTGGAGACGATCGTCTATCCCGTCCACCATCTGGATTTTGAGCCCTTCATGCCGGCGGTGCCGAAATTCGTGGATACGCGGCCCTACCAGGTTATTCCCACTCAGTGGTCCAATCACATTGAGCAGCCCGACGGCACGCTCACGCATGCCGAGTTTCTGTGCCGGGATGAACGGGATCCCAGGGAAGAGTTGGCCATCACGTTATTGGAATCACTCGGCCAGACGGGCAGCATCTGCGTCTATTCGAGCTATGAACGATCGGTACTTGAGCGGCTGGCGGAGGATTTCCCGTCGTTACGGAAGGATCTCAAGCGGGTAGTGGCGAGGCTGTGGGATCTCCACGTGATCATCCGGGATCACTATTATCATCCTGCCTTTGAAGGCAGCTACTCCATCAAAGCCGTATTACCCGCCGTCATGCCGTCCCTGAGTTATGCCGATCTGGTGATTCGGGATGGGGGTGTCGCGGCTTGTGAATACAGCCGCATGATTTTTACCGTGACTGACTGGATTGAGAAGGCCCAGATTCAGGAGGCACTCTTACGATACTGTGAACGCGATACCCTGGCCATGGTCGAGTTACGGAGGGAACTGAAGCGACGAGCCGGTTAGTGCCTGCCCCGCGTGCGAATCCATCTCACCATCTGCAGACAGGTTGTACCCAGTTTTTCATCCGCCATCAGTGCAATTCCGCCCAAGGCCAACAGCGTCATCACCAGTGCGGCATCGGTTTGTTCAAACATGTGGCCCTCCTGTGTGGACCAGAGACTACCCTGGCCCGGTGGAGGCGAATAGACCACTAGAGGAAGGGGACGGCACGATCTTCGGTAGGTGCAGCGGCTCTTCGTGCGGCGATTCGAAGAGAGATGCTTGACAATTCAGCGAAACATAAGGGCAAGTTCTAGGGAGGGGCTGGTTCGACTCGCACAGGCAAAAATCGGGGTGTTGGATAGGGAATGGCGGAGAGGGTGGGATTCGAACCCACGGTCCCTTTCAGGACAACGGTTTTCGAGACCGTCCGATTCGGCCGCTCTCGCACCTCTCCGTTCCTTGGCCGACAAGGTCATGCAGCTTACCCTGACGAATCCCAGGATTCAACGAAAAATCATGAGGTTGGGCGGAATTTATTTCACCAGTAGGGGGACCTATGGATTGAAGGGAAACGTGAATCCATTATGCGATGTCACCACGAGGCCGTAGACTCACCTCGTACGGGAAAGCCGGACGGAAAATGCCGTCAGACTTAGGATTTTCGAGCCGTCGTCCGAATAAGTCTACGGCGGCGTCCCGCGAACGCCTCCTGATCCCACTGGGGTTGAGCATTCTGTGGTCAGACATCCACCGGTCACCATTCCAGCCGGCGACACCCTTCTCGATGTGCTGCGTTGGCGGGCTGAGCATCAGCCTGACCAGACGGCCTACGTCTATCTCCGTGAAGGACTGAGCGCTGACAGCGTACTGACGTATCGAGACCTGCTGACGCGCGCTCGTTCGATCGCCAGCTACCTTCAGGCCCGATTCGCGCCAGGGGACCGACTCCTCCTGATATATCCGCCGGGGCTTGAATTCGTACAAGCCTTTTGGGGCATTCTCTATGCCGGCCTCATCGCTGTGCCGGTTCCTCCTCCGGATGCGTTCCGCCTGAAGGCCGGCGTGGCGCGCGTTCAACGCCTCGCTGAAGATGCCGGCGCCGCGGGAGCGTTGACCACAGCTCAGATGCTGGAGACACTCAGGTCGCAGGAGCTTGTCGCGTCGTTACACCAGTGGGTTTCGAGCGACCAGGCGCTCTCAGCAGATTCTTCCGGTTGGACTGACCTACAGCAACTGCCCACACACCTCGCATATTTGCAATATACGTCCGGCTCGACCTCGGCACCGAAAGGGGTGATGGTAAGCCATGGGAATATGACCGCGCAGAGCCGGTGTATTACCGATGCGGGTGGTTACGATGCCGGATCCGTGACTCTGTCCTGGATGCCCCATTTTCATGATTACGGATTGGTGAAGGGCATCATTCAACCTGCGTGGATCGGGCGTCCGTCGTATCTCATGTCGCCGCTCACGTTCCTCAAACGCCCCTTGCGATGGCTCGAAGCTATTCAACGCTATGCCGTTACGCATAGCGGCGCGCCGAACTTTGCCTATCGCCGTTGCGTGGAGGCCACAACGCCAGAAGAACGGGCAGGATTGGATCTTAGCCAGTGGCAGGTGGCGAGTTGCGGGGCGGAGCCTATCGCACCGGACACGATCGAGCGGTTTGCCGCAGCGTTCGCGCCATCCGGATTCCAGCGCGAAGCCTTCTTTCCCGCCTACGGAATGGCGGAATACACGTTGCTGATTTCGCTCAAGCGAAGAGGAGCGGCGCCTACCGTGACCACGCTGGATGCCGCAGCGTTAGAAAAGGGTGCCGTCATCGAAGCTGTGGCAGACGACAAGCCTGTTCGAAAGGTAGTGGGATGCGGCATACCGGTCGGCGACACCCGCGTGGTGATTGCCCATCCTGAGACGCGGTGCCGTTGCGCCGTGCAACAGATCGGTGAAATCTGGCTGGCCGGCGCCAGCACGACACAAGGCTATTGGAACAATCCCGACGAAACCGCGCACACGTTCGGCGCGAGACTGGCGGATACCGGCGACGGGCCGTTCCTCCGTACCGGCGACCTCGGATTTGTGAAGGATGGCGAAGTCTTCGTGACGGGGCGGTTCAAAGATCTGCTGATCGTTCGAGGCCGCAACCATTATCCCCAGGATCTCGAGCGAACGGTCGAGTCATGCCATGGCGCGCTTCGGGCGGGAGGCGCGGCAGCGTTTACTGTTGAAGAGGCCGGCGAAGAGACCGTGGTGCTGGTCCAGGAAGTGGAGCGACAGGCGTCGCCCTGTTCCACAGAGGATTTGGCCGCGGCGATACGTGCAGCCCTGTCCGAGCAGCACGACCTCCATGCGTCGACCATCGTCTTCATCAAGGCCGGCAGCCTTCCGAAGACTTCCAGTGGGAAGGTGCAACGTCGCGCCTGCCGCGAGCAGTACCTGGCAGGCCGATTGTCGATCATCGGAACCAGCGTCGCGCCGCATCCGGTGGCACAATCAGCCCCCGCACCCATTCAGACGGACGCGTGGCAGCGGCTTTCAGGGGAGGCGCGCACAAGCGCCATTCAGCAAACAGTGCAGAAGCTATTGGCTGATCGGCTTGGTGGACTGCCGCAGGCCATTGCGGTTGATCAGCCGATTCATCTCCTGGGACTCGATTCGTTGATGGCTGCAGACGTGCTGCATCGTCTCGAAGAATCGTTTCACCTGTCGCTGTCGCTGTCGGCGCTTCTGGGTGGTGCGACACCGGCCGATCTGACGACAATGATTGACCGGGGGCTGGCCGGGGAATCGCGTGCCGTGCCCGTTGCTGCTGGTGCAGATCCCGCTATCGCGACGGTGTTTCCACTCTCGGAAAACCAGGCCGCCCTATGGTTTTTGAGTCAACTGAATCCCGACAGTGCCGCGGCGAATGTGTCCGTGTTGTTGCCTCTGCCGCCCGACCTTAAGGCAGACCGGTTGCGAGCGGCCCTTGAAGCCATCGCCGACCAGCAGGCCATGCTGCGCACCACCTTCGAAACGAAGGAAGATGGACCGGTTCAACGAATCCATGACCGGGTGCCGTTGCGTTGGAGTGAAATCGACAGCTCCACTTGGGACTGGCCGCAGTTGCGGGGCGAGAGTGTAAAGGCTGCAGCCGTCCCCTTCAACCTGACGCAGGGCCCCCTGTGGCGCGCGACTCTTTTTCATGGCGGACAGCAGAGTTGGTTGTTGTTGGTCGCCCACCATATCGTTGTGGACGGTTGGTCAATGATGCAGTTGGTCGATGATTTGAAGCGGCGCTGTGAAGTCGCCGGGTCCTGTTCATCGGAGTCTTCGCCGGAACCTCAAGACCGTCCCGCACCATACCGAGAATTCGTCGAGTGGCATCGGGCGATCCTGGAAGGGGAAGAGGGGAGCCGCCTGGGCCAATACTGGAAAGCGAAGCTGGCTGGTGAATTGCCGAATTATGACATGCTGTACGAACGGCCTGAGACAACGGTCGAGCCGAGCCACTATGCCTGGCATGCCTTCCGCATCGATGAGGACCTGACTCGCCGCCTCAAGAAGTTTGCGCGGACCGAGGGCACGACCTTGTATGCCGTCTGCCTGAGCGCGCTGCAGATCCTGCTCACTCGCTACACCGATCAAGAAGACACGGCGATTGTCACGCCGGTGTTCGGCCGTAGCCGGGCTCGATTCGCCCGGACGGTTGGTGACTTTGTGAACATGTTGGTGTTGCGGGAGAACCTGCAGTCTGAGTTGACCGGTCGCGAGCTGTTGGCGCGGACAAAACAGACGCTGTTGGACGCGTTGGCTCATCAGGATTATCCATACGCGCGACTGGTGGCGGACATACGATCGGCTCGCCAGGGACCTCGTGCCCCCTTGGCGCAGGTGTTGTTCGTCTTGCAGCAGTTCAAACTGTTGGCGGAACTCGATCTGCGGATGGGCGTATCGACGGGCGCGGTCTCAAACGTTCCATTCCTCGAATGGGATGCCTATGTCATTCCACAGCAAAGCGGCCAATTCGATCTCTGCCTTGAACTCGCAGAATCGAAGGATGGACTGAGCGGATATGTCGAATACAAGGATGCCTTGTTTGGCGAGGAGCGGATCACGCGGATGCAGGAGCATTTCGTGCGTCTGCTGCAGGAACTGGTCAGTCATCCAACCGACAGGATCGTGAGCCTGCCGCTTATGTCGGAAGTGGAAACACAGCAGACCGTGCTCGCATGGGGACAACCCTCCGGCACGGCGGACCCTGAGTTGTGCCTCCACCGTATGATCGAAAAGCAGGCCCGAAGAACCCCTGAGGCCGTAGCGCTCGAACAGGGGGGGCAGTCGCTGACCTATCGGGAGTTGGATGCGCGGGCGAACCGGGTCGCTCATTATCTCCGCCGCCGCGGCGTCGAACCCGGTGTCGTCGTTGGCCTCTGTCTCGAGCGCTCGCTCAACATGATTGTGGGGCTGCTCGGTATTCTGAAGTCGGGCGGCGCTTATCTCCCGTTGGATGCCGATTATCCGACCGAACGGCTGGAATACATGTTGCGGGACAGTCAGGTGCGGGTGTTGGTGACGCAACAGGATCAACTCGTGCGGCTGCCCGCCACGAATCCGCACACGATCTGTCTCGATTCGGAATGGGCGCACATTGCGAAATGTCCCGACAGCCCTATCGACGGGACCGATGCGTTGGACAATCTGGCCTATGTGATCTACACGTCAGGGTCCACGGGTCATCCGAAGGGGGTCATGATCGAGCATCGCTCGATCGCCAATTATGTGCGAGCCATCACCAAGATCGTCGACCTGACAGGAGAAGATCGAGTACTACAATTTGCCTCGTTGAGTTTCGATACCGCCGCCGAAGAGATTTTTCCCTGTCTGGCCGCGGGGGCGACATTAGTGCTGCGTACCGCGACGATGGTCGATTCGGTATCCGGCTTTCTGGATCGCTGCCGTGACTTGAACCTGACGATCCTGGATCTGCCCACGGCCTACTGGCATGAGCTGGTTACCCGGATGGCGCTGGAACAGGTCGCGTTTCCTTCTTCCATCAGAACGGTGATCATCGGTGGGGAGCGAGTGCTGCCGCAGATCGTGCAGCGCTGGACGGACTTGATCGGGGCGACCGTCCGATTGATCAATACCTATGGGCCAACGGAAACGACTGTTGCGGTCACCTGGTCGGATCTGACCGGTCCGGAGGCGCACGATGAATTGGTCGGCGATCTGCCAATCGGACGCCCCATTCCGCACACGTCCGTCTTCGTATTGGATCGGAATCAACAGCCGGTTCCAGTGGGCGTGGCGGGAGAACTCTATATCGGTGGCGTCGGAGTCGCGCGCGGCTATCGGGGCAGGCCGGATCTTACGGAGACTAAATTCGTTCCCGATCCATTTTCCAAGCAGCCGGGAGCCCGACTGTATCGCACAGGCGACTTGGTGCGATGGCGACCCGACGGGCAATTGGATTATCGGGGCCGAGCCGATCGCCAGGTCAAGATTCGCGGCTATCGCATCGAGTTGGAAGAAATCGAGGCCGTCCTGAACCGGCATCAGGATCTGGAACGGGCGGTGGTTGAGGTACGGGAGGACCAGCCAGGAGACAAGCGGATCGTGGCGTTCATGGTGCCACGTCCGAACAACCGGCTTGGATTGGTGCAGCTGCGCGAACAGCTTCGCAGCCAATTGCCGGCGCACATGATTCCCTCGACCTTCATCGAGATGGAAACGCTTCCGCTGACGGTGAACGGCAAGGTGGATCGAAAGGCGCTGCAAGTTGCCGCGGACAGTCGCGCCAGCAAGGTCGAGCTGACCTCTCAATACCTGGCGCCACGAACTCTCACGGAACAGGTCCTGGCCGATATCTGGGGGGAAATTCTCCAGCTTAAAGACGTCGGCGTGCATGATCACTTCTTTGAGCTGGGTGGGCATTCGCTCCTCGCCACACAACTGGTATCCAGAGTCCAATCTCTGTTCCGCATCACGCTCCCGCTCCGGCAGGTTTTCGAACGTCCGACGATTGCCACCTTGGCCGAGGTCATCACACAGGCACAGGCCGGAGCCAATTCCCATCAGGGGGAGAGTGGGTACGTGATCACGCGAGCCAGAAGAGGAATCCCGCTTCCGCTGTCATTCGCGCAGGAGCGGATGTGGTTCCTCTATCGACTCTCGCCGGATGCCGTGGCCTATAACATCCCGGCCAGCGTCCGGTTGCATGGTCCGCTCAACAAGCCGGCCTTGCGATGGGCGGTTGCTGAACTGGTCCGGCGCCATGACGCGCTCAGGACCACCTTTGCGCACGTGGACGGTCAGCCGCGTCAAATCATTCAGGACGTATTGGACCCGACTTGGACGGAGGAGGATCTGCGCGGAGTGCCGGCTGAGCTGCGCGAACCACGGGCTCTGGAACTTGCGACCGCGGAGGCGCGACGACCGTTTGATCTCGAACAGGGACCGCTCCTGCGCGTGTTTCTGATCCAGCTTGGTGATGAAGATCAGATCGTGATCCTCAATACGCATCACATCATCTCCGATCAATGGTCCTATGGAATCATCGCGCGGGAACTCGTCACGTCCTACAATGCCTTCTGCGCGGGCAGACCGTTTGCCGTTCAACCGGATCTCGCTATTCAGTATGCGGACTTTGCGCAGTGGCAACGGGGATGGCTCACCGGTCCTGTGCTGGAAGAACAACTCGCGCATTGGAAGACCAAACTTGTAGATCTGCCTGTCCTGACCTTGCCGACAGACCGGCCGCGCTTGCCGGTGCATTCCTTCAAAGGCGATCATGTGTCGCTCGACTTGTCCTGGTCGCTGATCAATCGTCTCAAGCAGCTGAGTGTGCGCGAAGGCGTTACCCTGTACATGGTATTCCTGGCCGGATTCTTCGGGCTCCTCCACCGCCTCACACAACAGAAGGACCTGGTCATTGGCACCCCGATCGCTAACCGTAACCGTCTCGAGATCGAGGAGCTGATCGGAACCTTCGTCAATACGCTGGTGTTGCGAGCGGACGTGACAGGTGAGCTGACGTTTCGTGACCTGCTGCGAAAGGTGCGGGACCTGTCGCTCGACGCCTATGCGCACCAGGACATTCCTTTTGAGAAGCTCGTGGAAGAATTGCGGCCGGACCGTAGTCAGGGAGGCTTGCCGCTCGTCCAAGTGTTGTTCAACTTTGCCAATACGCCCTTTGCCCGCACCGAGTTTCATCAACTCTCCTGGACTCCCTATGAAGTGAGCCGTGGCGCGGCTCAACTTGATCTCGGCCTTTCTATCGATCCCTACGCGTCGCGAAAAGCCTATTTAGAATTCAATACGGATCTGTTCGATCGCGCCTCCGCCGAGCGGTGGATTTCGCAATACCGGCAGCTGATGGAAACGGTTGCCGAGCATGCCGATGCAGAACTCGGGCGCGTGTCGATTCTCACCGGGCAGGAGCAGCATCGAATCTTGCGCGAATGGAATGCCACGGATCGACCGGTAGATCAGGGCCTGTGTTTTTATCAACTGTTCGAGTCGCAGGTCAGCCGGACGCCGGATGCCGTGGCCGTTCGCTTTGAAGGGCGGGAATGGTCCTATGCGGAACTGAATCGTCGCGCCAACCGGTTGGCGCATCGTTTGCGTGAGTGTGGCGTAGGGCCGGATGCGGTCGTCCCCGTTTTCCTGGAGCGCTCGCCGGATCTGCTGATCAGTCTCCTGGCCGTGATGAAAGCAGGGGGTGCCTACCTGCCTTTGGTTCCGGGGTTGCCGATACGAAGGCTGGCGGCGATGATCGAGGCCAGTCACGCGGCAGTCCTGATCACTGAGTCCGCCTTGCTCGGCGGGCTGCCGCAGCATCAGCTTCCTGTGCTGTGTCTGGATCAGGAGGCGGAGGTCCTGGCGCGTCAAGCGGAGGAGAATCCGTCGCCGCGATCCGGTCCGGAGCATCTCGTGTACGTGTTGTTCACCTCCGGGTCCACCGGCCAGCCGAAGGGGGTCGAAATTGAGCATCGCGCACTGGTGAATTTTCTCCGTTCCATGCAGCAGGAACCGGGGATCACTCATCGCGATGTCCTGGTCGCACTGACCCCGCTGTCGTTCGATATCGCGGGGCTGGAACTCTACCTTCCGCTCCTGGTGGGCGCCACAATCATACTGGCCAATCGGCAGCAGGCGATGGACGGGGCCTGGTTGCAACGGGAGCTCGATCATGGCGCGGTGACCATGCTGCAAGCGACCCCTGCCACCTGGCGAATGATTTTGCAGTTCGGGTGGAAGGGTGGACGCGGAGTGAAAGTCTTGTGTGGAGGAGAGGCACTGCCGCGCGAATTGGCGCAGGAACTGCTCGCCAGGGCCGGATCCGTATGGAACGTCTATGGGCCGACCGAAACGACGATTTGGTCAACATTGGAACGCGTGCGTAACGCTGAACGGACGATTTCTCTCGGCCGTCCGATCGCGAACACGCAGGTCTACGTATTGGATGGCAATCTCGAGCCGGTCCCGGTCGGGATTCCAGGTGAGTTGTATATCGGCGGGATGGGTCTCGCCAGAGGCTACCGAGGCCAGTCTCAATTGACGGCGGAGCGTTTTATCACCAACCCGTTCAAGGCTGGTGAGCGACTCTATCGCACCGGCGATCAGGTGAAATGGTTGCCCGATGGACGACTGGATTATGTCGGTCGAATCGACCACCAGGTGAAATTGCGCGGGTTCCGGATCGAGCTGGGTGAAATTGAATCAGTGTTGGGGAATGATGCGACCGTGAAACAGGCGGTCGTGATCGTGCGGGAAGATTCGCCGGGCGATAAACGTCT
>CAADGJ010000234.1 GCA_900696505.1 uncultured Nitrosospira sp. | reverse complement strand
GCCCGCTCCAGCGCCGCGGCGTCAGCCTGCCCGATAGCGGACTCGATTTCTTTCATCATGACGCTATGGCGGTCCAGAAACAGCCGGATCAATTGATCGAACAGTTCGGCATCGCCACCGATGTTTGCCAGCATGGCGCCAGCGTCGAAGACTCGCGCGTCGGTCTTGCTCAGGTCGCGGGCAGGGGCGGGGGGCGCGACCTCGGCCGCAGCCTTCACCGGCGCCCATCGTTGCAGGATGATGCCGAGATCATCCGTCTTCACCGGCTTGGTGACATAGTCGTCCATCCCGGCGGCCTTGCACCGTTCCCGGTCGCCAGGCAACGCATTCGCCGTCAACGCAATGATGGGGATGTGGGCGCGCGTCCGGGACGCGTCCGGTCGCTCTTCCTGCGCCCGTATGAGCCTCGTGGCTTCGTACCCGTCCATCGTCGGCATCTGGCAATCCATCACGATCGCCGCATAGGATTCCCGCTCGAAGGCCGTGACCGCTTCCTGGCCATTGGAGACCACGTCAGGTTGATAGCCAAGGCGATCCAGCATGCGCACGGCGAGTTTCTGATTGACCACGTTGTCTTCGGCCACCAGAATTCGCGGACGCGGGGATTGTTCGGCCAATGTGTGACGCGTGATGAGCGTCGGCGAGATGGGTTGCCCCTTGCCGGTCGCAGTTGATGCGGTCGCTGCCTTGTGCTGGATCCCGAAGACCACGCGCAGGCAGCCTTGTAGCTGATCATGGCGGACCGGTTTGGTCAGATAGGCCGTGAAGCCGGCACGCCGCGCCCGCTCCGCATGGCCGGGCTGAATCAGCGACGTCAGAACAACCAAGCGAACTCCGGCGCCATGCTGGTGAGCGCGGATGTCCTGGGCCAGTTGAAGCCCGTCTTTGCCGGGCATCAGCATATCCAGCACGGCCGCATCATAAGGTTCCCCATTCGCCGCTGCCTGCTCCAGCATGTGCATGGCTTCCGTGGCATTGCGTGCCTGCCCATCGTGCATCCCCCATCCCGAGACCAGATGATGGAGAATCGTTCGATTCGACTCGTTGTCGTCGACGATGAGAATGCGGCGACCGCTCAGTTCCGCCGAAGGGACGATGGCAGGGGAACACACCGCTTGTTTCTGGAAGAGGGCCGTGCACCAGAAGGTGGTTCCTTCGCCAGGCTTGCTGCGGAGCCCCACTGTCCCGCCCATCAACTCCACCAGTTGCTTGGAGATGGCCAGTCCCAGTCCTGTGCCGCCGTACTTTCGTGTCGTGGAACTGTCGGCCTGGGTAAATGCCTGAAACAGACGCCCTTGCACTTCTTCGCTGATCCCGATGCCGGAGTCCGTGACTTCAAATTTGATCATCACACCGGCCGGTGTGTCGCTCTCCAGGAAAGCCTGCAGCGTGACCTCGCCCTGTTCAGTGAACTTGACCGCGTTTCCGACGAAGTTCGTCAAGACTTGCCGCAGGCGGCCCGGGTCTCCACGTAACGCATTAGGCACGGCGGCATGGACCAGCCCGGTAATTTCGAGGCCTTTCCGCTGCGCCCGTTCCGCAAACTGCGACAGCACATCTTCCACGGTGGTCCGGAGTTGGAAATCGAGTGTCTCCAATTCCAATTTGCCGGCTTCGATTTTGCTGCATTCCAGCACGTCATTGATCAGGGACAGTTGCGCTTCGCCGCATTGCTGAATCGTTTGGGTAAACGAGCGTTGCTCTTCGGTCAGTGACGTGTCCAGCAACAGGCTGGCCATACCGATCACGCCGTTCATGGGCGTGCGCAACTCATGGGTGATCATGGCTAAAAAGGACGATTTTGCGCGGGCCGCCGCCTGGGCCTGCTGCAGCGCCTGGTCCAGTTGGCGATTGCTCTCACGAAGATGATCGGCTGTGGCGTTCAGCGCGCGATGCGTCGCATGCACCTCACTGAGGTCGATTCCGTAGGCACGCACGAGTTGATTGCTGGGGACGGGGCACAAGGTCCAGCTATAACACGCCTCGCCTCTGACTACTTCCTGTGAGGTCAGCGATCGCCCTTCCAGCAGGGAGGTGGCCACAAGCGCGGGAAGATTGTCGGGAAGGATATCCGGTTTGCCGTTGGGGTCATATCCGAATCGGCACAGAACCTCCACCATCGCGGGGTTCACATACAGAATATTGCCATTCCGGTCGATTTCGACAATCGGGCAGGGGCTTTCTTCGGCCACGGTGGCAAGACGGTCACGATCCTGCTCCAATTCGCATTCCCGTGAAATGTCCCGGAGCGTCAGCAGTGTGGACACAGAGGGAATGCCGGAAAGACGGAGTTGCTCCCATTCGATCACGGTGGGAGGCAGCGCCTCAGCCGCATCGCAGTCCTGATCTTCACCCGATGCCGCAGCATGCGCTGTCTGGAATTTCAACACCCCGGTTGAGTGCAAGGAGTTGTTCAGTTCGATTGGCTGACCGATCAGATTCGACAACAGTTTCCCGGCGCAGTCAGCCGGCGAGCGGCCCAGCAGACGGGCCGCCATCCGGTTGGCGAAGACGATGGTGTGATCCGGGGCCAGCAGACAAATCCCCAGTGGGACCGCTTCCCAGAGCAGGCCCATCATTTCAGGCGACGGAGTAAACCCCGAAGGGGGTTGAGAATGATGTGAACGTGAATGCGACGGACGGCTCATACTTATGCCCCACCTACGGCGACATCAAGATATTGCGGGAGGTCGATCTGTTCCTGCTTAGGATCCAACGCGCGAAGAATGGTGCGCACCGGCTGATCGGCCGCCTGGTTTTGAAGATCACTGTCGATGGGGGGATTCTGAATTTCCCCATCGGGCCCTCTGATGATGCGGATACGCGGACGCAGACGGTCCTCATGATTGAGGCCAATGACGACTGCACATTCGTTCGTATTGAGCTTGATCAGGCTTCCGAGGGGATAGACGCCCAGCATCTTGATGGCGACTTCGACGAGATTCTTATCGTATCGGCCTTTCGCGCCCAACACAAACAGTTGACGGATGGCATCGTGAGGCAACAGCGGTGCGCGGCCATAGCGCGAGGTCACGAGATCGTCATAGGTATCCGCCAGGGCCATCAACTGCGCCAGCGGCGAGAGTCCGCCCGATATGACCAACTTGGGGAATCCGCTGCCGTCCTGAAACTCATGGTGTTGCGCGATGATTTGGGAGACCGTTTCGGGGAGCGAGTCGATTTTCGATAACACCGTGGCGGCCAACTGCGGGTGTTGCCGCATCAGGACTTGTTCCTGCTCCGTCAAGGCCGAGGTCTTCCGGTACAAGTTGCGGGGCAGCCGAACGAAGCCGATATCGTGCAGCAGCGCGCCGAGGCCGAGCGACTCCATGTCGCTTTCCGTGCAGCTATTTTCCACGGCCAGAATGAGTGTCAACACACAGACATCCATGCCATGATTGGCCAGCGTGCCGTCGAAGCGACGCATCTTATCAAGACAAAACTGGATCATCATCGCTTCCGGTTGTTCGATGATCTGCTTCAACAACTTACTCACTACCGGTTTGAGCGCCGTAATCTTCGGTGGTTGGCCGGCTTCAAGGTCGGTGAACACGCGTTCAACCGCTTCCATCGCTTCCCTGTATGTCGCGGCCGCTGCCGCGGCATGCGAAGAATGGCCGTTCGTCGACGCATCGACGGATTCAGCAGAAGCTGGTGACGGCTCAGGAACCGGAGCAGTGGATTCCGGCGCGGCCACCGGGGCTGCGCCTACATCCAATCCGCGATCCGTATCAATTGTGACAATCTGAATGCCGTGCCGTTTGAGTTGCACGATGTCGTCGGGGTTGGATACCAGCCACTTGTGGAGGAGAAAGGGCGTCCTGTACCAGGGTTGATCCAAACCTGCGATGAACATGCCGACGGTGAGCTGATCAATAGGGATACGTTTTGTCGATGCCATGTCAGAGTTATGCCCAATCCTCAAAAGGCCTGTGCTGAGTGCGCCCAGGGTGTGGTTTCTGTCTTGTATCTATCGGTCGATGTGAGAACGGTCTTTACTGAGAAATATGTCGCGAGCGTGACACAGGCTTCAGATTCTGAAGGCATCTGCCGATAGGGCTGACAGGGGTGTGTCTATGCCTTGCATGACTCGCGCGGGGAGACTTCATGAGTGATCTCATCGTCCATCGTCATCCAGCTTCGTTCCTCGAAGTGGGACTCTCGCTGCAACTCAGCCTTCCGGCGGAGGGCACCGGAGCCCAGTACGGCGCCACGGTGCTGGGATGGAAAGAGCGCAGCTGGATCGTCTGTGAATGGCCGTTTCATTTCGGCCAACCGATTTCTTGCGCTGCGGGAACTCCCTGTCTGTTGCGATACATCTACAATGGAAAAATGATCGGATATCGTACGGACGTCCTCCATGCGCAGTTGCAGCCGTTTCCATTTTTACTGCTGGCTTTTCCCGCCACGCTGGACGAAGTGCCGCTCCGTAAACATGGACGCGTGACGGCGCAGGAACCCATCGTTCTGTTACAAGCGGATCAGAACCTGCGCAATCAGCCAACCGGTAGTCCATGCCGCATCGGCGGTTTGTTAACAGACCTCAGCGCGTCCGGATGCGCGGTACTGGTACAGCGGCCGATGCAGGACTTTTTCCCCGGCATGGTCATGCGCGCAGAATTCGAAATCGTGGGGACGGGCCACGTCAACAATCTGACGGGGGTCGTCCGAAACGTGTCAATGCAGGCAGACGGAACGCATCTCGGCCTCGAGTTCCGGTTCGACGGGAAGGAAACCATCGAGTACCGGGGGTGGGGAGGATCGGTCAGAAAAGCGCTGGAATCGTTCGTCCTTCAGAAACATTCCTTCGAGTCCGCCTAGACTACAGCGGTTGCCGGGGACTGGGAATTTTTTGCCCGGTTACAAAGCCCGCAGCAGTTCTCCAACTAAGAAATCCTACGGTTTCCCATCCTCCCTCTGCCATCCTCAGTGGCATACATCTTGATTAGTATCCTGGTGCGGTGCCTGGTCTGTTGACAGACGCAGGCCTCCTTTTTGGCGCGAGAGGGACTACTACCATGACGCTTCACGCACACAGTGCCAAGCTCAACCCGCGATGGTGCCTGGCTCAGGATACGATCGACCGGCAGGATATTGATCATTTGATCGACTGGCTGCGGACCTATCCGCGACTCACCAAGGGCGCGGTGACCGTCGATTTCGAGCAACGCTGGTCGCAGTGGCTTGGACGCCCCTATTCGGTGCACTGCAATTCAGGGTCATCGGCCAATCTCCTCATGTATTACGCCTTATTGCGATCGGGAAAGTTGCGCAATACCAATGTCATCGTCCCGAGCGTCGGGTGGGTCACCTCCATCGCTCCGGCTATCCAATTCGGATTTACTCCCTTCATGTGCGAGGCCGATCCCGATACATTCGGCCTCGATCTCAATCATCTTGAAGACCTCCTGAAGCGTCATCACGCGCAGACGGTCCTGCTGGTTCAGGTCCTTGGTGTGCCCCACCGGATGCGTGAGCTGCAGACGTTGAAAGATCGGTATGGCTTTTATCTCCTTGAAGACGCCTGCGCCGCCATCGGAGCCGAATACGACGGCAAAAAGGTCGGGACATTCGGCGACATGGCGAGCTTTTCGTTTTACTTCGGGCATCAGATGTCCACGATCGAAGGCGGGATGGTCTCGTCCAGCGACAAGGAGCTCACGAATCTCCTCCTCATGCTGCGCAGCCACGGGTGGAGCAAAGATGTAGACCAGGCGCGCCACCAGGAATTGGTGGACCGGTATCAGGTGGACGACTTTCATTCACCCTTCGTGTTCTACGAACCGGGATTCAATCTGCGATCCACCGATCTGAACGCATTCATCGGCCTCGAGCAATTGCGCAAGCTGGATTGGATGACCGGCCGACGGCAAGCCAATCACGATCGCTATCTCGAGCAGCTGGGGAAGCGGTTTTACACGCAGCGGCCGCCGCAAGGCAGCAAAGTCGCAAGCATTTCTTTCGGCTTACTGGCCGATAGCCCGGAACAACGGAAACGCATCGTCCGGGCGTTGGTGGCCGAGGGAGTCGAGACACGCATCTTCTCAGCCGGCAATCTGGGTCTGCATCCGTTCTGGATGAATCGCTACGGGAAGGCCAGTTTCCCTGTGGCAGACCGAGTCCATCATTGCGGATTTTTTCTGCCGAACCATGCCTCGATGACCGACCAGGATGTCCTGCACATTTCCCGTATCGTCCTGGAGGCTGCATGAGCAGGGGAGCGGGGCAGCACGAGTGGCACAGCCAGAAGGAGCGCGTGTAACCATGACCACAGGCTCGACACATGTCCTCATCACCGGGGGCGCCGGATATCTGGGTTCAGTGTTGACCAGACGATTGCTTGACCGCGGGTATGCGGTCACCGTCCTCGACAATTTTATGTACCGGCAAAACAGCCTGATGGATTGCTGTGCCGAGGAGAAGTTTCAGGTCGTCCGCGGCGATTGCCGGGATGAGCGGCTGGTGACAGACCTGTTGCGCAAAGCCGATATCATCATTCCGCTTGCCGCCCTGGTCGGGGCCCCCTTGTGCGACAGAGACCGTGTCGGAGCCTACACGGTGAACTTCGAAGCCGTTCAACTGCTCTGCAAGCTGTCCTCTCCGCGGCAGCAGATTATTTTTCCTGTGACCAACAGCGGGTATGGCATCGGGCAACCTGGGGTGCCCTGCACCGAAGACTCGCCGCTTCGTCCCATCAGTCTGTATGGCGAAACGAAGGTGAAGGCGGAACGGGTCGTCCTGGACCGTGGCAATGCGATTACGCTGCGTCTGGCGACGGTGTTCGGCGTGTCCCCCCGGATGCGCATGGACCTGCTGGTCAACGATTTCGTCTGGCGGGCGGTGCATGATCGAGCGGTGGTGGTGTTCGAAGGCCACTGCAAGCGCAATTACATCCATATCCGGGATGTCGTGCGCACCTTTCTCCATGCCATCGACCACTTCGACGATATGAAGAACAGGCCGTACAACGTCGGGTTGGACGACGCCAATCTCTCGAAACTGGAACTCTGCCGAGAAATCCAGCGAGTGCTTCCACAGTTCGTGTCTTTCGAAGCCCCGATCGGGGAGGATCCGGATAAGCGTGATTACATCGTCTCAAACCAGCGACTGCTGGAGACCGGGTTCAAGCCGGAATGGTCCTTGGAGCGCGGGATCCGTGAGTTGATCAAGTGCTACACGGTCGTCAAAGCCGGTCAATATGCCAATGTCTGAGCGCAGCGCAAGCCGGCAGGGAGGGCGAGGATGATCATCAGCCGAACGCCGTTCCGTATCTCGTTTTTCGGTGGCGGTACCGATTACCCCGTCTGGTTCCGGGAACATGGCGGAGCGGTGCTGGCAACGACCATCGATAAGTATTGCTATATCAGCTGCCGTCAGTTGCCGCCCTTCTTCGAGCATCGCACCAGAATTGCGTATTCGCGCATCGAACTGGTGAACAACAATCAGGAGATCGAGCATCCCGCGGTTCGCGGCGTGCTGAAGTACCTCAATATCGACGACGGGCTGGAGATTCATCACGACGGCGATCTGCCGGCGCGAACGGGCTTGGGATCCAGTTCCTCCTTTACCGTGGGCTTACTCCACACGCTGTACGCCTTGCAGCACATCATGCCCAGCAAAGCGCAACTGGCTCAGGCTGCGATCCATGTCGAGCAGGATGTGCTCGGCGAGGCCGTGGGATGCCAGGACCAGGTGCTTGCGGCACATGGCGGCTTGTGCAAGGCGACGTTTTTTCAGAACGGTGACATCGGCCATGCGCCGATCATCATGCGTCCTGAGCGCCTCGCGGCGTTTCAAAACCATCTCCAACTCTACTTCACCGGCTTTTCACGCATTGCATCGGAAGTGGCTCGCGAGCAGATCGACCGCACCAACCAACGCCGGAGTGAATTGTCGACGATGCTGCAGATGGTCGATGAAGGCGTATCGATTCTTACCGGAGACCGCGATCTGGCAAACTTCGGCAGCATGCTGCACGAGGCCTGGATGCTCAAACGGCGACTGACCTCGCGCATCACGACGCCGGCTATCGACGCGATTTATGCGGCGGCCAGGGAAGCCGGCGCGCTCGGAGGAAAACTCCTGGGTGCCGGCGGGGGCGGATTCATGCTGCTCTTCGCCAGGCCGGAGGATCATGAGCGAATTCGTCTGGCGCTTCCGGGATTGCTGCAGGTGCCGTTTAAGTTTGAGGGCCTGGGTACCCAAATCGTGTTTTACCAGGAAGATCAGCTGATGCTGGATGACGTGTGGGCGCAGAGCTCCGCGCAGACCGCAGCCCGGCTGAAGGCTACCCTCATCGGAAAGGCGGCTTGATGGCCCAGTTTGCCGATTGTGATGTGATCATTCTCTGCGGAGGATTCGGGACGCGACTGCAATCCGTTGTCTCGGACCGTCCGAAACCGATGGCGGAGATTCACGGTCGACCGTTCGTGTCATTACTCGTCGAACATTTCCTGCGTCACGGCGCGCGCCGCTTTATTTTCAGCACGGGACATTTCGGCGAGATGATCGAGGACTGGTTCCTGCGCCACCGCGGGGCCTATGAAACGCTGTTCGTGCGTGATCCTGTCCCCTTGGGCACCGGTGGGGCACTGGCGCATGCCATGCCATTGGTGCGCAGCAACCCGTTTCTTGTGCTGAACGGCGACTCGTTCTGCGAGATCGATCCTGAGCGGCTGTTGC
>CAADGJ010000233.1 GCA_900696505.1 uncultured Nitrosospira sp. | reverse complement strand
TCTTGATGTATGTGCCGGTGACCGCCATCCTTTTGCTCCGATTACTCCCCCCTGCACCTGCGTCCGCCTAAATCACGCGCTTCCGCCTGTGGCAAAAGGGGCGCAATTGGCATTCATTGGAATGAGACTGTATAGTGGTAAACAGGCGCGATGCCTGCGCGGGAAGGCTTGTCTCTGATGAAAAAACTCTGCGGACTGTTGTTGCTCGGCTTCCTCGCGACCCTCGGCATTCTCGGGTGGTTCGGCTACCAATCCTACTCGACCGGATTTAGCGCCAAGGCCGAACCGAACGAATTGGAAGTCCTGCTTGCCAGACAACTGCGACACCTGGCCATTCCCTATGAGAATCGACGACTCCGCAACCCCCTGCCCGTCACGCAAGAGTTGATGAAGGAAGCCCGCGCCCATTTCGCCGACCATTGCGCTTCCTGCCATGCCAACAACGGCAGCGGGGACACGGTGATCGGCAGGAATGTCTACCCCAAGTCTCCGGATCTCCGCCTGCCGGATACGCAGACGATGTCGGATGGTGAGCTGTTCTTTATCATTCAGAACGGCATCCGGTTCACCGCCATGCCGGGCTGGGGCACCGGCGATCCGGCGAAGGACAGCGGAAGCTGGCAACTGGTGCATTTCATCCGCCACCTGCCCAGCGTCACGGAGGAAGAGTTGCAGGAAATGGCCGCGTTGAATCCCAAAACGAAGAAAGAATTACAAGACGAAGCCCTGATTGATCAGTTTCTGGGCGGAGACGATGCCGCGGCATCCAGTGCCACCGACGCACACCGCCATTAATGTCTCAACGAAAGGATTTTCCCGTGACATTCCTTCGCCTCTTCATTGTTGCACTCCTCCTCATCTGCGCCCCGGCTGTCGTATCCGCCCATGGCAGTGGTCAGCATGTGCTCGGCGTCGTCTCAGCCATCGATGCCACCCATATCGAAATCAAGACTCCCAAAGGCCAGATCGTCTCGGTTCGTCTGACGGACAAGACTCAATACAAAGTGCGGAATCTGCGCCGCCCGAAAAGTCCGCCTCAAGTGGGAGACCGGGTCGTGGTCGAAGCGGAGAAAGGGACTGATGGTCTAACGGCGACGGAAGTCCATTATTCCGATTCCCAACCGAAGGCGGCCCAATAACTCACCATGCGCGTGTTTCAACTCTCGCACAACCAGCAGACCGGACCCGGCGGCGACGGTCTTCGGCCCTTGGTGATCAGGGCTCTGATCATGGGCCTCGCCGTCTTGCTGGCCGTGACCATTGTGCCTGGCATCGAATCCGACAGTCTCGGTGCGGGCGTTGCCGCCGTGCTGGTGTTGACGCTGCTGAACAGCCTGATTCGCCCGCTCCTGTATCTGCTGGCGCTTCCGCTCATCGTCGTGTCGCTCGGGCTGTTCATGGTTGTCATCAACGCCTTGTTACTGCAATTGACGGCTGCGTTGGTCAAAGGGTTCACCGTCGCCGGGTTCGGCGCATCGTTCTGGGGCGCCCTCGTCATCAGTCTGGTCAGCAGTATTCTCAACATGCTGCTGGTGGTGGAACAGAGCCGGGTCGAGCCGAGCCATCGCCCTCAACGCCCGCCGACCATCATCAATCCCGACGGGTCAGAGCACTCGTGAACGCTGCGACTTTCCTTGAGTTACTCTGATATGACTGTTACAATGCGCCCCGACGCTCGATCTTCACCGCAGAGAGCGCACAACCTATAACGAGCATCGTGTTTCGATCGTGTAGCGGGTCTGATTCACGGTCGGCGGAAAGACGCCGATCGACAATCCCCGCCCCCTGCATCATCGGAAACATCCTGCACAGAGGTCGATGAGTCCCCCAGTCGAACCAGCGAAAGCCACAGCCGAAACCCATCTTCAGCGCACCCTGACCTCCGTCCTCAACGGATTGCCGGCCGATGCCGCGCTGGTCGCCATTTTCCACCAGGAACAGGGCCCACTCACGACGCAGGTGCACCGGGGCTTTACGCCGCGGGACGTTCAATCGATCGGCCGCACGTTGTCGTCCCAGAAGGTGTTGACGGCCGTGCCGGTCGGGACTGACCCCGAAGCATCGCGCACCATGCGCCTTCGGCTGATCACTCCTGGAGCCAAGTCGCTGCTGGGCGTGCCGCTCCGCCACCGCAACCGCACCTATGGGTTTCTGGTCATCGGACGGAAAGACAATGCGGTCTATGCAAAAAAAGACAAGACCATGCTCGAGCAAGCCGGGGACGACATTACGAAGGCTCTCGAGCGCGACAACCTTTTCGATCTTAATGTGCTCCTCAGCCGACCACTGGTGGTGCAGGAACCGCAACCGGTCATTGCCGCACCGGATGTCTACACTCCGCCGACTTCCCACGCGACGCCGGAGATCCAGGGAAAGATCGTGACCCTGCTCAATGAGTTGAGTCAAACCCTGCCGTTCGATCGCGCCTGGATCGGTTCCTATGATCCGCTCGCCGGCAACGTCGAAGTACTGGGCATCGCCGGGGAACAAAAGACCGATCCCAAAGACCAGAAAAAGGATCTCAAAGCTGGCCAGCGACTGACGCTCGATGCCTCCGCTGCCGGCTGGGTGGTGCGTCATCGGAAGCCCCGGGTCGACCATGACCTCGCTTCCACGCAAGGCCGCTTTCTCGATCACAAGCATTTGTATAAAGACCGCTTCCAATCTTCATTGGTATTGCCCTTCTTCTTGCGCGGCCAAGTCGGTGGAACCATCACGCTGGCCTCGAAGGAAGCAGACCGCTATGCGGTGACCGACGCCCGCTTGCTCGAGCCGATCAATCTCAAATTGGTGGATTTGCTCCAGGCTGCGCCCCCGGCGGCAACCGGCGCCGTCAAAGCCGAAGGCGCGCCAGATTCCGAGGCCGGGACCACAGCATTGACCTCCGCCGAGCCGGTCATCAGAAAGCAGGAGCGGCAAGCTGCCATCGGGGAATTCAGCGCGTTTCTGGCCACTGAAATCCGTGAGCCATTGGGCTCGATCCGCGCGCAGTTGGAAGAAGTCACGGCGGAAGGCATTCTCGATTTCGACCCGCAGACCCGTGTCGAGAACGCGATGCGCGACCTGATCCGCATCGAAGCGATCTTGAATGAAATCCTCGATTTCGCCAAACCGCTGGACCTCACGCGCCGCCTCTGTCGCGTCCCCGAAATGGTGGAAAACGCGTTAACCGTGGTGGCCACCGAACTGGAAGCCACCCGCATTCAAGTCGTCAAAGAATCTCCCCAGCTCCTCGCGCCGGTGCGTGCCGATGAAGCGAAGATGCAGCAGGTCTTCCTCAGCATTTTCAAAAATGCGATCGAGGCCATGACCCCGGGCGGCATTCTGACGATCACCATGAGTAACCAGCGGGCCGGCAAACATCTGGAAGTCCAAATCCTGATCAAGAATAACGGGGCACCGATCCCGCCCGAACATATCGACAAGGTTTTCGAGCCGTTCTTTACCACGAAGCGTTCCGGCACCGGCCTCGGTCTCGCCACGGTCAAGAAGATCGTCGAGGAGCATCAGGGCAGCATCGGCATTTCCGGCGCACCAGGCGAAGGCACAACCGTGACGATTCGCCTGCCCGGCGTCAGCCGTGGGCCTGCGCACCGCTATCGTGGCCGCGGACGACGCCCGCCGCGTCGCCCCACCGCCGCGTCGTAGCTGCTGACCTCCAAGGATTCGATCCGAAGGTTAGACCTGAAGCGAATCTTTTCAGTGCGCCTACGCCTGACATCAAACAACACAATATTCTCGTTCCAGACGCGTGCACGCCGGCCTGGCATGCCATCACCCCAGCCACCTATGGACAAACGGGGCGAGAGGCCTCCAAGGCCGCGATTTACTCGGCCAATCGCCACGCCACTGGTGGGTGGTCGTGAGGCCGTCCAACTGCGCGCATGGGCCGAGCACATTCCGATTGTGCGCGGTCTGCGAGCAACTGGATGGCCTCAGAACCACCCGTTCCCCTCCCCCTTTATTCTTGACACGGCTTCTTCAGGAAGCTAAGATTCCGGCACTCTTAAGGCTTTTAACGTCTATATACTCGACCACCATACTTTCACATTCTTTCAAAGGAGTAGGGGTATGAAACTCGTGATCGGCAGCGTCGCGACCCTTGCAGGTGTATTGTTTCTGTGTTCGATGGCCTCCGCAAACCCGGCGCTGTTGCCGAAGCACGAAGGTTATCCGATGAAGAACGACGGCAGCCCCGTCACGGGACAGCCGACAGCCAATGATCCTGGCCAAAAGGATGCTCGCGGCGAATCCTTCTTGCTGAAGTCCGCCGAGTCCACCAAGCATGCCGAGCAGAAGCTGACCAAGACGGACAATGCGCGTATCACCGAAGGCCAGGGCGCAGGCCGTTTGCCGAACGTGCAGGGTCCGCAGATCAAGATTGAGCCACCTGTGACCTCGGCGACCAAGATCACCGGCGAGCGCAAGATCGACTAATTCTCGATTACTAGAATCCGTGCTATGAAGGGGAAGCCGTACATCGGCTTCCCCTTTTTATTTTCTGGTGAGGGACCGTTTGGCATTGAGACGGCGGGGCCTGGATGTCTCCGTCGTCAGGCGAAACCGCCAGGGTTTATGAGCCCACTCCCCGGCGTAATCCACCCCGATACGCGGATGGGCATTGAGCAAGCCTGGCGTAAGCGTCTCGCCACGATCCTCAAACCAAAGTGACTGGCCAAGTGTCAGGTCGCAGCGATTCAATCGGCGATCGATATCGAAGGCCCGGGTTAACCGGCCCGGTCCATCGATTAGTTTTCCTTCGCATTCCACGGCACGGAGGAGAATTGCCGCCGGAAATCCCTCCTGCTCCGTGACCACATTCAGCATTTCATACATGCCGTAGCAGAGGTAGACATAGGCATGGCCCGGTGGACCGAACAACACATCCGTGCGTGCCGTCCGCCCCTTCGAAGCATGACAGGCCTTATCCTCTGCGCCGATGTAGGCCTCCACTTCGATAATCCGTCCGGCAAGCAGCCTGTTTCCCTGATCGCGCACGAGATATTTCCCCACCAGCGCACGGGCCACCTCGAGTGTGGGACGATCGAAATACTCACGAGGAAGAATCATGGCCGCTCCTAAAAACATCCGGACAAGCCCGAATCGTAAATGCCGATGCCCCGCACTTTCAATCGGTGCGAAAGCTTCGCACGGCCCTCTTATTTTGCAGGCCCAACAACTCCACGATGCTCAATTAGCCACATGCCATCCGGCGCAGCATCACAGTCGCTTCCATCTCCCCTCGCGACCGCTCAAAACGTCATTCCAACAAGGCCGCAGGTGAGAAAATACCGCAGGCGTACCCGCATTCTGCTGGTGATGTGCCCTCAGACAGGCCGCTCAAAATGTCCGTTCAGCTAGGCCGCAGCCGAGGGTAGCGCCGGAGGCGTAGCCCGTGGCTACGTTGAGGACGGTACCGAGGCAAGAACAACGCTGGCGGGCATTTTCAGCAGCCTGTCAGAAGTACCAGGCGAGACCAGCCATCACAAACCGCGGATTCCCCGGCACAAAATGCGTGTCCCCGACGCCGGCCGCTTCGTTACGTAGACGGGAGTCAAAAAAGAACGTGGCCTGCTCCCATTTCGTGTTGAAGAGATTCTGCACAAAGAGAAATGCCTCCAACCGGCCGTGCGGCAGTTTCACCGGGAGTTGATAGCGCTCCGACAAATCGAACGTAGTCCAGGACGGCGCCTTCGCGCTGCGGTCTTCAACCAGCGGTCGAACGCCCAGATACGTCGCTTGCAGCTGGGATGTCAGCCCTTCCGGCCAGCGCAACAGCAACGCTCCATAGGCGGTCACTTCCGGCGCCAACGGAATCGCATCTCCGTTCGTGAATTCCGCCTTGGTCCAGGTCACGCTACCGTTAAAGTAGAGCGGCCCCCAGACCTGCCCCCGTGCCGCGACTTCCAGGCCGCGCCGGCGCGAAGCCCCGCGGATCTCCGTCGTCCCTGCATCTCCCACAAAGACGAGTTCCTGCTTCAGGTCCAGCGTCCACAAGGTTCCGATCAATTCAACTCCGTCAGGCCCCCACGGCTTCGAGCGAATACCGACTTCGTAATTTCTCGCTTTCGCCAATGGTGAGGCAGCCCGGGCCACGGCTGAGCGGGCGTCGTTACTGTGATACCCCTCGCCGTAGTTCGCAAAGAATTCCGTCTCGAACCAGGGCCCCAGAATCACGTTCATCTTCGGCAGCACGAGCCCC
>CAADGJ010000232.1 GCA_900696505.1 uncultured Nitrosospira sp. | reverse complement strand
GCAGCGTGAATTTGCGGTCATCATGCCGGTGAATGGCCGTCTGCGCACGGCCTGCGGATCCGCCGCCGGCGGTCGCGATCACTTCACTGCTGCTGAACGGGCGTTTGAGAATGACATACCCATACCATTGCTTCATGCTATCGCTCAAGACGACGATTCCCAGAATGGCCACGACTGCCACCAGCACGGCATCGAGATAGAGTGCAAACGCCTGCCCCGACGCCAGCGTCGCGGCCTTCGCCAGAAACATCCAGAACATCTCATAGGAGCCGGCCAGCGTAATGCCTCCCACGAACAACATCGGGATGGCCGTCACCCAGAGATACGGCGACTTCCACATTTTGATCAACACCGTCGTGGCGATACAGAGGGCCAGCGTGCCCAGCAACTGATTCGCCGCACCGAACATCGGCCAGATGGTGGAAATGCTGCCGGTGCCGATCAGATAGGCCCAGGCCCCCACCACAAAGGCACTACTCAGCAAGACCCCAGGCCACCAATTCATTTGCCGAAAAGGCGCGTACACACGCCCGGCCATTTCCTGAATCAGATACCGCGCGACACGTGTTCCGGTATCAATCGTCGTCAGGATGAAAAGCGCTTCGAAGACCAGCGCGAACTGATACCAATAGGCCATCAAGCCGGCCATGCCCGGCAACGCCGAAAAGATGGAGGCCATGCCCACAGCCAGCGATACGGCCCCACCCGGCCGACCCGCCACATTCACCTCGACCAACTGCGACAATTCCGCTACGCGCGATGGGGCAAACCCCATCGCCGTCAGCGTCTCTGCAGAGAGCATGGTGTTGATCGCCAGGTAATCACCGGGAATCAATACCGACGCCGCAATCAATGCCATCACCCCGACGAAACTTTCCAGCAACATCGCCGCATATCCGACCACCGCCTGCGACTCCTGTTCGATCATCTTGGGAGTCGTTCCCGAAGACACCAGCGAATGGAAGCCCGATACGGCGCCACACGCGATCGTAATGAACAAAAAAGGAAACAGCGTTCCGGGAATAATGGGTCCTCCACCATTGGCAAATGCGGTCAGCCGCGGCATCTCAATGGTCGGCGCCATGAGAATCACGCCAAGCCCGAGCAGAAACACCACACCCAGTTTCATGAAGGTCGAGAGATAGCCTCGCGGCACCAGCAGCATCCACCCCGGTAAGACCGAGGCTACGAATCCATACCCGGCCAATAGCCACACCAGCGCCGGCTTCTCGAATTCAAACAACCAGGCATAGGGCGATTGTCCGACGACGCGGCCGAATAACACTGCCGTCACGAGCAACACCAGGCCGAGCACCGACACTTCCGCGACGGCGCCCGGGCGAAATTTCTGAAGATAACATCCCATGATGAACCCGATGGGAATCGTCATGGCGATGGTAAAGGTGCCCCACGCGTTATGGTAGAGCGCATTCACGACCGCAAACCCCAGCCCCGCCAGCGCGACCACCACAATAAACAGGACCGCCACCGCCGTCGCGGTGCCGGTTATGGAGCCCAGCTCATCATGCGCGATTTCCGGTAACGAGCGGCCGTTGCGCCGCATCGAGGCGACCAGGATAATAAAATCCTGCACGGCCCCGGCCAGAACCGCACCGATCACCAGCCAGAGAAAGCCGGGAAGAAAGCCGAATTGCGCCGCCAGCACAGGTCCCAGCAAGGGGCCTGCCCCTGCAATGGCCGCGAAGTGATGACCGAAGAGGACGACTCTATTGGTGGGATGAAAATTCACCCCGTCGTTCAACCGCACGGCCGGCGTTAGACGCCTATCATCCAATTGCACCACCCTCCGGGCCAACCACCGGCCATAGAACCGATAGGCCAGGACATAGATGCAGGCCGCCGCCACCACCAGCCACAGACCGTTCACTTTTTCGGTGGGATTGATGACACCGACCACATGAGCCAGCGCAACAGCTCCCAGAATCGACAGCAGCATCCAGAGCACAATTAACGCAGTTTTCATGCGCGGGATAGTAGCACAAACACAAGGAGATGGGGCGACGTGAGGCCGTACGTGCGGGGGCCGGACCATGTAGGGGAACAGGAAGTGCGGGACGGTTGAGCGAGAACCTGTTCACCGGGTTTGTTATACTTTTTCTGAACCATGTCGCCTGCCACGCCTTCAGAGCCATCCGGGCGAGAGCGCCGCGAGTTTTATCGCATCACCGTCCTGCTGCCCATGTGCCTTCAGATGGCAGGAGACGAGACCGAAGGCGAGTTGATTGAGACATCCGTCAACCTCAGCGCCGGCGGCATCGGCGTGATGGTTACCACCCCCTACAAATCCGGTGACGTGCTTTCTCTTACGCTTCTCCTCCCAGATCAGGTTCTCTTTAAAGCGTCAATCGATGTGTTACGGCTTGATCCGCTTCCGCTCCTCGGCGGAGTGTCTCGCCTCCACGCTCGCTTCGTCCGAATGCCGGCTCACGACCGGGAACTCCTCGTCAGATACATTCTTCGTTTTCAGCGCGACCATCTGCAAGAACACTATTCCGCCTGACTGTCCCAATGCCCTCACTAGCGCGGTACTCAGACATCCACGGCCATTGATGGATGAACTTTCCCCGTTTGCTTCCGTGACCTGTAACAGGGGATGATGCCCGTATGCGCATGCTCACGTGGCTTCTCGGGACAATCGTTGCACTCGCCACTCTCGGTGCCGTGTATCAGATTGCCGGCATGGTGCTGGATCGGCAGCATTATCCTCCACCCGGCCAACTGGTCGATATTG
>CAADGJ010000231.1 GCA_900696505.1 uncultured Nitrosospira sp. | reverse complement strand
GCCAAACAGCGATTGATGTTGAACACAAAGGCAAACTGCCACTTCGGATGCCGCTCCTCGTAGGGATACAGCATCTTCCGTCCCAGTTGCCAGTTATAGACTTCTGGCATTGACTTGCTCCTTTCAGTCGCAATCCGTCGCTCGTCGTTCGTGAAGCGCCCTTCGCGAGCGACGCTTCACGAGATACGATTCACGCGTCACGCTACACTTTGATCTTGATGTGCTCACCTTTGAGCCATTTGACCATGAACTCGTTTTCCTGACCCGGTGTGAAGCCGGTCCGCACCGGTTCCCACGGGCCACGGGCGCCGATGCCGCCGTCTTCCGCCTTGGTGATGCGGATCAAGCATTCCTTCGGCACTGTGTTGACCGCGTGGTGGTCGATTTCGAACCCCCATTTGAACTTCAACGCGTTCGCCTGCTTGCCCGGCAACGCATCGGTTTGATGCATCGGCATGAGCCAGCTCCTGGTAAAGGATTGTTGCGCGCCATACCGGAAGTTGGCCTGGTAGCCGGTGTCCACCGCAATGGCTCGCCCGTCCGGCCGCGTCTCATGTCCTTTGACGGACTTGGCCGTCGAGACATAAGGCGCGTGCTTCGCCATCGTGACGTGATACGGGTAAGAAGGATTGTATTTCGCCCGGATCATCAACCGCGCCACCTTATAAAACGGGTCTGACGGTTTCCAGCCGCGGTAGGGACGGTCGACCGGGTTGCCATCCACATAACAGTAGTCGCCGTCATTGATGCCGCGGTCTTTCGCCGCCTGCGGATTGATATGGATCTGGTGCTCACCAACGCCTGGCGTCCGTTTGTCCATGCGGTACGGATCGCCGAAGTTCGACTCATAAATCTGGACCCAGTCGTTTACCGACCATTGGCTATGGACCCGGTGGCGGGTCTTGGGCGTGACACAGTAGAACTGATAGCCCTTCTCCCACAACGGATTCGCGTGCTGCTTGATCTCAGACCAGGGCAGCTTGATGTTCCGTACCGTCTTATCGTCGTGGTGCTGCGCCGTGACCGGAATCCCGTAGTCATCCGGCCTGACATAGGGATTGGTCGTCATGATGGCATTCGGCAGATACGGGGTACACTCCGGGCCTTCGCGGTGGGAGATGAAGTTCTCTCCGTACTCGATCGCCTCGGGTTCCACTCGATAGGTTTCCAGCCGCCCGGATCGCGTCCAGTGCGGTTTCGACTCGTTGGTTTCTTCCCAGAGCGGGTGCCGCGGATACGTCCGGCACATGACCATCCAGCCCTTTTCCGACTTCAGCATGACGTCCGCGCTATAGCCGAAGAAGGTACTGGAGGCATCGAGGATACGCTGCACGTACACATCCACACGATTGTGATAGACAAACTTGTACGTATCCGCCATCCGCTGTTCGCCGGTCATCTCCTTGAGCTTGGCGGCCACACCCGACAAGCTGTCGAGATCGTTTCTGGTGTCATACAAGGGGCGGATCCCGCCTTTCCAGATCTGCACCCAGGGATTGGACACCGTCGCGGTCATCTCCGGATACGTGAACTCCATCCAGGAATTCACGGCAAACGCCACATCCGCATGGTTGACGTCCGAGGTCATCTCGATGTCTTGCGTGACCAGCATCTCGATGTTCGGGTCGACGTTCTTCACCATGTCATAGTGGTGTTTCGCATTGTTCAGGATGTTGACGTTCACCACCCACCGAACCTTGCTGGGGCTCGGCATGTGGGTCTTGCCGGTGAACACCTTGCGGCCGTACTTCGGCGTGTTTATGATCAGGGCATTGTCGCCATGATTCCAATAACCGGGCTCCTCACCGTAATAATATTTGCGGTACTTGATCTCCTTGCCGTGTACGTCATCCTTGAGATTCAAATTCCACGGATCTTCCCCCAAATAGACGCTCGCGCCTGCGCCGGACCAGGGCGCCGCCTGCCAGATACCCACCTTGTAGTTGCCGGACCAGGTGTGGCAGCCGGTGCCGAATTTTCCGATGTTACCCGTCAGCATCATGACCAACGCTGCCGCCCGTCCCATCGAGGTCATATGGAAATAATGGCAGACGCCTTCACCGTTATGGATGGCTGCCGGTTTGACCGTGCCACAGTCCCTCGCCCAGCGCACGATCAAATCTTTTGGCGCCCGATTGACCTGATGCACCGTATCGAGGTCATAGTCCTGCAGATGAATTTGATACATCTGATAGATCGGTATCGCATCGATCTCGCGCCCGTTGAGCAATTTGACGCGATACGTTCCGGTCAACGCCGGATCGATGCCGCTCTGCGCAAGATGTACGCCAACCTGTTCGCGATGTAACGGGACGGCTTTCCCCTTTGCCAAGTCCCAGACCATCATGCCGCCCAGCCGGCGGATCTGATCTTGAGTCAATCCTTGCAATCGTCCCGAGTACGATTTGCTGAAATCCGGCAACTGATAGTCCTTCACCACCTCGAAGGGATCCAGATACTGCAAGGTGTCCGTCCGCACCAGCAGCGGCATATCCGTAAAGCCCTTGATGAAATCGATATCCTGATAGTTCTCGTCGAGAATGATTTTGGACGCGCCGAGAAACAAGGTACCGTCCGTCTCGGGACGAACTGGAATCCAGTAATCCGCTCGGCTGGCAGTGGGGTTATATTCCGGAGTGATCACCACGAGACGCGCACCGCGCTCGATGGATTCCAGTTTCCAGTGCGCTTCGGGCATTTTATTTTCGACGAAGTTTTTGCCCCAACTGGTATTCAGTTTGGTGAAGCGCATATCCGACAAATCGACATCGCAGTTTTGGGTGCCGTTCCACCAGGGTTGCGAGGGATCCTGGTCGCCGTGCCACGTATAATTATTCCAGTACCGTCCGCCCTGCGCCTGATCCGGGTTGACCTTCCGAATCCAGCTATCCAAGAGGGGCAAGACACAATTGTTGAACCGGGTATTGGCGTGTTTCCCCATCATGCCGAGAATCGGCATTCCGGCGCGGTGCTTGAACGTCCGCACGCCCGCCCCCTTCATCATCTCGATCATTTCCGGCGCATAGCCCTGCTCGCGGAGACGACGGGCTCCGGCCTCACCGCTATAACGAGTGCCGATGACGACCAAACCCTTGGCGACATAGGTGAAGGCCGTATCCCAGGAGACGCGGACCATATCGTCCAGGAACCGGCTGTCGAACTTGTACTTGCGCTTCGCATCCGACGTCAGCTCGGGAGAGCCGTCGTCCATCCACTGCTTCCAGCCCTTCCGCATCAACGGCCCTTTCAAGCGATAGGGACCGTACACGCGACGGTGGAAAGTGAAGCCTTTCAAGCACATGCGCGGGTTATGCGCGAACGTGCCGCGGTTGCCATACAGGTCTTCGTAGGTTTGGTGGTCGTAGTTCTGCTCCACTCGCATCACGACACCATTCCGGACGAATGCCCGGATGCGGCAGGCATGGGTATCATTCGGGGAACAGCACCAGGTGAAGGATGAGTCGTACCGGTACTGGTCGTGATACACACGCTCCCAGGAGCGGTCCGGATACTCGCCTAAAGGATTGTCGACCTCGACGACCGGTTGCAGTGCGGTCAGCGCCAAGGCCTTGTCGGCCACAGCTGCCACTGCGACCGTTCCTGCCGAGGCTTTCAAGAATTGTCTGCGGGATACCTGCATCATGAACACCTCCTCAAATGAAGACAGAGCACAGGATCAGCGCCACAGGTGATGGCGCCGCACCCGATGAAACGATTGACCGGGACAGGACGATGGATGCACACCCCCCTTCCAGATTGGTGATGATTTCGTCGCACCCGTGCCCGGTCATTCGTCGGTGCAACGATGCGCAGGCCGCCGCGCGCGGGACTACGCTCTTCGATTAAAAAAATCAGGGCAGAAAAAATCACGACGAGCCCTTGTGCACTGCGCGTGCCACACAGGCCTCGTCGATGGGACTTCAGTGATGTCCTTGAAATACCGGCGCTTCGACGGGACGACGGTCAGGAACACAACGGACGGAAGGCATCACCCACGACAAGCCGCGGTGAGCGACCACGGCGCCACCACGATCAATCGTGGCGCGAGAATGACATGGCCCATGGAGGAGAGACGCGTAAGAGAAGAGAAGCAGAACGGTATCTAGCAGCGGGAGGGACGACGAATGCCGAGCTTTTGTAGTCGACTGCGTAGGGTACTTGGCGCCAGCCCCAATTGTTCAGCGGCGCCGCCGGGCCCTTCAATTCGCCAATCGAGCAACGTGAGCGATTGAAGAATATGGCGGCGCTCTTCGTCCACCAAGGTCCGGCGGGGATTCACTTCTGAAGCGGCGGGTAGATTGATCATGGCCGGATCGATACGTAACCACCGATCGTGACAGAGGATCAGTCCACGTTCCACGAGATTTTCAAGCTCTCGCACATTGCCGGGCCACGCGTATTGCACGAGGCGCTCCATCGAGGACGCATCAAAATCTTCACACAATCGCTTCAGCCGACGGGCGTGAAACCGCAGAAAGTGGCGGGCGAGAATGGGAATGTCTTCCGGTCGCTCTCTGAGCGGCGGCATATGGATGGGAAACACATTCAAGCGATAATACAGATCACTACGGAATCGCCCTTGCTGAATCGCGCGTTCCAGATTAGCATTGGTCGCCGCGATCACCCGTACATCGACCGGAATGGATTTCGCACTGCCGACTCGATCGACCATCCCGTCTTGCAAGACACGCAACAGCTTCGCCTGCGCCTCGAGCGGCATTTCGCCGATCTCATCGAGGAATAACGTGCCGCCATCCGCCAGTTCAAACCGTCCAACCCGCTGATGATCCGCGCCGGTAAACGCGCCGCGTTCATGGCCGAAGAGTTCGCTTTCAATCAACCCCGACGGAAGGGCGGCGCAATTCAGCCGGACGAATGCCCGTTCACG
>CAADGJ010000230.1 GCA_900696505.1 uncultured Nitrosospira sp. | reverse complement strand
GCTCGGCCCCAAGGGCCGGAACGCGATTTTGGACAAGAAGTTCGGCGCCCCGACGATCACCAAGGACGGCGTGACGGTGGCGAAGGAAGTCGAACTCAAGAATCCGTACGAGAACATGGGCGCTCAGCTGGTTCGCGAAGTCGCCAGCAAGACCAGCGACACGGCCGGTGACGGAACCACCACCGCCACGGTGTTGGCCCAGGCGATCTACCGGGAAGGCGTCAAGAACATCACTGCCGGTGCCAATCCGATGGAAATCCAGCGCGGCATCAACAAGGCCGTGGAAGTCGTGATCGGCGAGCTGAAGAAGCTCAGCAAGCCCTGCCAGAACAAGACCGAAATCTCCCAGGTCGGCACCATCTCCGCCAACAACGACAAGACCATCGGCGACCTCATCGCGGAAGCGATGGAGAAGGTCGGCAAGGATGGCGTCATCACGGTGGAAGAAGCCAAGTCGATGACCACCTCCCTGGACGTCGTCGAGGGTATGCAATTCGATCGCGGCTACATCTCCCCCTACTTCGTGACCAACGCCGAGCGGATGGAAGCCGTCATGGACGAGCCGCTCATCCTCATCAACGAAAAGAAAGTCAGCAGCATGAAGGACCTCCTCCCGGTCCTCGAGCAGGTTGCCAAGCTCGGCAAGCCGCTCATCATCATTGCTGAAGAAGTCGAAGGCGAAGCGCTCGCGACCCTCGTGGTCAACAAGCTCCGCGGTACCCTTAACGTGTCGGCCGTGAAGGCACCGGGCTTCGGCGATCGCCGCAAGGCGATGCTGGAAGACATCGCGATCCTCACCGGCGGCCAGGTCATCTCCGAAGACCTCGGCTTGAAGCTCGAGAACGTCAAGCTGACGGATCTTGGCCGCGCCAAGCGCGTCACGATCGACAAGGACAACACCACGATCGTCGAAGGTCATGGCGACCCGAAGAAGATCGAAGGCCGCGTGAAGCAGATCAAGGCCCAGATCGAGGAAACCACCTCGGATTACGATCGCGAGAAGCTCCAGGAGCGGTTGGCGAAGATCGTCGGTGGTGTGGCCGTCATCAACGTCGGCGCCGCGACCGAGACCGAAATGAAGGAAAAGAAGGCGCGCGTCGAAGACGCGTTGCACGCCACCAAGGCGGCCGTCGAAGAAGGCATCGTTCCTGGCGGAGGCACGGCCTATCTGCGCTGCCTCAAGGGCTTGGATTCCCTCAAGGACTTGCCCCTGGAGCAGAAAGTCGGCGTCGACATCGTGCGCCGCTCACTCGAGGAGCCGGTTCGTCAGATCGCAGCCAACGCGGGTGCCGAAGGCTCCGTGGTGGTCGGCCGGGTCCGTGAGGACAAGAACCCGAACGGCGGCTACAACGCCGCCGCCGACGAATACGTGGACATGATCAAGACCGGCATCATCGACCCGACCAAGGTGTCGCGCTGCGCATTGCAGAACGCCGCCAGCGTCGCCGGTTTGATGCTGACGACCGAAGTCATGATCACGGAATTGCCGGAAGAGAAGAAAGAGCCTGCCGGTGGCCATGCTGGTCACAATCACGGCATGGAAGGGATGTACTAAGGTTTCCGTTTCTTCTTCGCTGTCGAAGACCGGTCCGGCGGTGGCCCCGCCGGGCCGGTCTCTTTTTCGAGCCGAGACGGGTTGCGGCGGGAGTGGCCTTCCGCCGCAGCCACCACCGCGGACAAAAGATCAGACGTTTCCGGGTGGTAGAAGAGCGATCTGAAAGTCTGATGCACCACCGCCGTATGCCGCTGCCGATCCGCGAGGAACTGTTCCATCGCCCTCTTGCGCGACTCCCCGTAGTAGCCCATTCGAATCGCACAACGCTGCAGCTCTTCATGGCTGTCAGGCAACGCATGCGTCTGTAGATCGTGCATCATCTGCAACTTGTGTTCGACATCCCGTAAAAACCAATAGGCCTCAGTCAGCTGCTGCTGATCGTCTTCGTTCACGAAGCGATGCCGGCAGAAACGATGCAGAGCTCCCACGGTCTTACGATCCAGGATATCGGGCACCGCCCTGCCGATCAGCACCTGAATCGTCTGCACCAGGAATTCGATCTCCCGAATGCCGCCGGTCCCCAGCTTCACATTGCGATGCTGATGCCCGCGCACCGCGATCTTCTCGTCAATCATTTCCTTCACTGAACGGACGTCGCGGATCACCGCCAAGGCCCGTTCTCGCGTAAGGGGCTGGAGATCAGATTGAAACACGAACCCCTCCGCCATCTGCACAAACGCCTGCCCGACCGCAGGCGAACCGGCGACAGGCCAAGCCTTTAGCAGTGCCAGTCTTTCCCAGACCTGGCCGCGCTGGGCATAGTACTTCGCATAGGCCTCCACCGACCGCGCCAGTTGCCCCACGGTTCCTTCGGCGCGAAGCCGGAGATCCACGCGAAACACTGCCCCTTCACGAGTCTGTTCCGCCAGGGCTTTCGTCAGCGAGCGCGCGAGCATTTCAAAATATTCTTCATTGGACAATGGTTCGATGCTGGTCTGGCGATTGCCTCTGGCCTTGCGCGTTTCACCGTCTGCGGATGCATAGACATAAATCAGGTCAACATCCGAGCTGTAATTCAACTCATGCGCGCCAAGCTTACCCATCCCGATCACGACAAATTCGGTTTCTATCCAGGTGCCGTCTGGCCGTTGATGCATCGGGGTTCCGTGCTGGGTTTTGAGATCCTTGTCGACGATCTCGTAGGCCGCATGGATCAATACTGACGCCAGATCAGACAGCGATCCGACCGTCTCCTCCACAGTGGCCAGGCGCAGAAGATCGCGTACGCCGATCCGTAGCATTTCCCGTCGCCGCACGCGACGCAGCACGTCGAGCTTCAATTCGGTGGCCTTAAGAGAGCCGAGACTCTGGCGCAACGCGGCCACCATCCCCTCCCGAGTCGGAGCCGTCGTCAATACATCTTCTTCCGCCAGCCAATAGACCAGCATCGGATCGCGGATGAGTGCGAACGCCAGAGAATCACTGTTTCCAAAGATGGTACACAGCAGCCCCAACATTCTGGGCGAGGCTTGCAGATATTGCAGGAGAGAGGAACGGTTTGCGCTTCCGGCAAAAAGCCGTTCCCAATGATTCAGCGCTTGGTCGGGATCGGCAGTACGAGCCACCTCAGCCAGAAGACGGGAGAGAATCCCAGCCAACAGGCGGCGCGTATGGGGCTCGCCCGCCATGCTTTGAATATTCGTATCCGCCTCGATGGGATTCCGTAGTCCATACGGCCCAAGGATCCGCACCACCTCGTCCGCGTCAAGACCGGATGCGACCAGCAAGGGGGTCGGATCGGGGAACACCGGCGAGGCGCCCGTTCCTGCAGGGTCAGCGAGCGAATCATTCTGGGAGGAACGTCGTGCCATGGCGCCGCATTATACTGGCGCAATTCTTCCGGTACAACGACAGCACCT
>CAADGJ010000229.1 GCA_900696505.1 uncultured Nitrosospira sp. | reverse complement strand
TACCCCCCAGAACAAATCAGGTAAACCCCTGACAATCGGCCCTATCACGGCCCTGCCTGAATGGATCAGGACCATGGATTGGTCGACGGCAACGTAGCCCCAGGGGAGGAATGTTTCATCGCGAAACAGACTGGCTCTGAGGGGGAAAACCGAAACTTTCGCGATGAACTGATGGAAGTGGCGGATGGCACGAGGGAAAAAGAGAGGGTCAGGTCGTCGCTAGGCCCTAGTCAGGAGGTTCTTTCAAATCGCCAACTGTGGTCGACGAACATGCCTTTTCCCCGCCATCCGTCATGCGGATACATTCGGCCGGTCCCGTAATAGTCGCCATCTAAGACCTGCAGCTCAGCTGCATACTGAACCCAATCCTGCGTCATGGTATTGTTTTCAATCGCGGCATGGAGAAAGTATCGGCCGCCGCATAACGGCAGATGCGGCACATGGAAGTCCACATAGCCGCTGCCCTCCAAATCCAGAGGGGTATGACTCACAAGATCCGTCGAAAAAATACAGGACGTGCGCTCATCACGATTGATGACAACCATGACACGCATATCCTTAAATGCCTTCCGGACATGACACTTATACTGCACGCGAATGACAAGATGTTGCCCCGATAATGCCGGCTGCAGAGGGTTAAGTTTGTCGTCCAGGAAGGTAATCGCCTGCACCGTCAGTTCGCCTTTGGTGTAACGATCGGTGCGATCGGCTAGCGAGACTCCGGTACCTGTGAATGCCTCACTCATATATTGCTCAATGATCTGTTGCGGTTGGCCATCACCCACGACCCGGCCATGCCGCAGCAGGATAGCCCGCTGACAGAGGCTCGCCACTACCGGCAAATCGTGACTGACGAGAATGACCGTCCGTCCGTCTCTCCGTACCTCGTCCATTTTCCCCAAACACTTTTTCTGAAAAGCACCGTCGCCGACGGAGAGCACTTCATCGACGATCAGAATCTCTGGATCAAGATGCGCTGCCACTGAAAAAGCCAGTCGCACATACATACCGCTTGAATAGCGTTTGACAGGCGTGTCAATAAATTGCTGCGTCCCGGAGAATTCGACAATGGCCTCGAATCTCTTATTGATGTCCACCTTGCGCATGCCCAGCATAGCGGCATTGAGGTACACATTTTCTCGGCCCGTAAGCTCTGCATGAAATCCGGTGCCCACCTCCAGTAACGATGTGACGCGCCCGTATAGATCCACTTCTCCACCGGTCGGTTCGGTAATGCGGGACAAAATCTTCAGCAGCGTGCTTTTCCCTGCCCCGTTATGCCCGATTACCCCGAGGACCTCCCCTTCCATGACATTGAATGAGACATCGTTCAAAGCCTGGAAGGATTTTGGGGGTACACTCTTCGCAGCGCGTCGTCCCAGGAGAGACCGACAGCCATGAGCGATGCGATCCCGCAAAGTGTCATGATTGATCTCTGCGATGACATATTCTTTGCTCACGTGCCGTGCGGAAATTGCGATCTCAGCCATCAAATCACATCCGCGAAAGTGCGTTCCATACGTTTAAAGTAAACGATCCCGCTCACGAACAAAACCAGGACGATGCCTACGCTCGGGAGAATCGTTTCGAGTGAGGGAGGACGTTGCCCCAGCAAGCTCCATCGAAAACCCTCTACGACTCCCACCGCGGGATTCAGGCTGTAGAGGGCACGCCATTTTTCAGGAATGAGACTCGCGGGATAGACGACGGGCGAAGCAAACATCCAAAACTGCACGAAAAATGGGATGATATGTCCGACATCGCGAAATTTCACATGTAACGCAGAAAACCAGAAACTCACAGCCAGGGCGGCGAGCAAGGCAATTCCCACAAAAACAGGGAAGAACAGCAACTGCCAGCCCGGGGTCACGCCAAACCATAACATGAGCGGAATCATCATCAGCAACGCGCAGAGCAGATCAACGGCGGGTGCAGATGCGGCGGCGAGCGGAATAATGAGACGAGGGAAATAGACCTTGCTGATCAAATGCGACTCTCCCACTAAACTGGTGCCGCTGCGGCTCGTCGCCTGAGCGATGAAGTTCCACGGAAGTAGGCCGGCATAGGCGAATAATGGATAGGGGACGCCATCAGACGGCAGCTTCGCGAGGTAACTGAACAGCACAGTGAACAGCAGCATGGAAATGAGTGGCTGGAACACCGCCCATCCCGCGCCGATCACCGCCTGTTTGTAACGGACTTTTGTGTCCCGCCAGATTAGAAAGAGCAGCAATTCTCGATACTGCCAGACAGACTGCAGGTCTAGATGAAACAGACCTCGACTGGGGCGAATTTTGACCGTCGGCGTTCGAACCGCCGGCGCGAGAGTGCCAGCCGTCAACGGTGACGCCTGCTGCAATTCCGACTCATTCATAAGTATGACGATTCCATCAAGGCTTGATGAGATATGGCTCCCAAAAGGAGCGATCATAGCGTGGCCATGCATGACAACCGAAGGGCAATCGATTCTGATTCAGCTCGAAACAATGCCGTGGGACTACTTCAAAGGCAAAATCCAATCCGACATGAAACGGCGCCACCTTGAATTGGGCATCATAGCGCACCGCTTCGTCGGCCCAAAAATGATCTTCGTTTTTGGTCCCGTCAGGACGCAGATGCCAACGTTCCAATTCCCGCTTCACGTTATTGAATCGCTTGATTTGCTTATACCATTTTCTCGGCAAATTGACAGATTTCACGTACCAGGACTGTCCGGTAGTAATACGTTGCCAATACACCTCAGGATCCACCCAATAGGCGTCCGAGGACAGGACACGCAAAAAACTGGACACCTTTCGGAGAGAGAAACCGCCGTTGCCGACACGAGACGCGCCGACCCACGGACTATCGGCACACTTCAGCCAAGGGGCACCGACGTAGTCCCAATCACTTGCGCACCACTCCATCAACCGATCGGAAAATACCAACGCGTCGAGCTGATAGATCAACACATATCGGTACGATTGAAATGCGCCATAAAACGTTGGGGAGAGCATCAATCTCGCATTCGCGATGGCACTTCCAAAATAGGAATCGGGAAATCGTTGAATGTGAAACCCAGGCCGTTCAATGGCAAGGCTTTGAGGAACCACGAGGAATTTGTCATAGCGCCCGAGGTAATGCTCTAAATGCCGGAAGGAAATCTCTTCATCTTCGGTAAATTCCGCCCTGTTATATCCAGGCACCACCACCGCCACACTACTCATCCCTATGCCTCTTTCTTGAGCTCCCGTCATTGTCTTCGCGTTTCAGGCCGTTGCCAGCGATGGCTTAAACCAAAAGGAGCGTCTTGGCCGTCCGGCTTGAAGCAGCTCCGGCACCGTGACAAACCGATAGCTTCCGCTCAATCGATCAAGCATCGTCTCCAAGGCGTCGAGCATGGCTTGACGGTCTGGCCACGATGTATGTTCGGAATCGGTCCCATGAGCAGGCGTACCTTTATCGTACAGAGTATCGTGGAACAGGACGATCCCGCCCGGCGACACCATTTCCAACAGATATTTGCCCATTACCGAGGACTGGGATTCATACCAATCTCCGCTGTTCAGATTCCATCCGACGACCTCGTACCCCATCATGAACGCTTCCAGGCGTGACATGACGGTCTGCTCTCCATAAGGCGGACGAAACAATGGGCTGACATAGGGCCGCAATGCGCGCTCGCATTCACGGATTTGCCGGCGACGCTCCCGGCTGGTTAAACCGGGAAATGCGCGGTGATCCCAGGAGTGAATACCGATAGCATGCCCTCCCGCAGCTATCCGCTGAACAAGGGCCGGCTGAACTGCAGCAGCTTGCCCCACCACAAAAAACGTCCCACGCGCCTGATACTTTTCAAGAAGAGCCAAGACTTTGGGGGTGTTTTCGGGATCCGGACCGTCATCAAAGGTCAGAGCAAGCACTGCGCTGGGCGTGACGACATGGGTTAGACTCCCGAACACCTTCCGCACTGAGGTTGACAGAAAGGATTGAAGACTCATGGAAACGATTCCCGCGTCATTCCACCATCACTGGCGGGGCCCAGAATCGGAGGCTTCCCTTTAGCAGGCCCATCAAACGGCCAAGACGCCAGGCGAATAGGGTCTTCCCTTCCGGAGTACGAAGCAGTTCCGACATACGTCCGAGCAGATTACGCCACGCCTGTAAGTACTTGCGCCAACGCCACCATTCCCACAGATGACCAGCCCCATACTTCTTATATAAGTAGACTTCATATTCCGCATACTGCGAGGCCTGGGCATAGACGCCTTTTTTGCTGGCCCGAAGCCGGCAATGCAATACCGCGTCCGGAACAAATTCGAGTTTTATCCCTTGTTGCTGCACTCGCATACAGTAGTCGATATCTTCACAAATCGGAATTGTTTCATCGAATCCGGCCACTGCATCATGCAGGGCACGTGTGATACCAAGTGTTCCCGATCCTGCGTGCGGAAATGGCAAAAATCGAAACTGTTGGAGCCCAACGATCTGCGTGCAACCACGCGCCGACCGAACAACCGGACTGTTGAGCTTTTCAAACTCCAAACGAGAGGCCACAAATCCGTGCGTGCGTACGGCTTTTTCCATGGCGACCGCCCAACCTGCCGCCGGAACATCATCCGCATCACAAAACAAAATATACTCCCCGGTCGCTGCGTTAACCCCTATATTTCTTGCGTAGGAAGCGCCCCGCCGTGCAGAGGCGTCAACAAGACGAAGATGCGGTATCCGCAGGGTGTACTTCGCGACTACTCTCGCCAGGTTGTCGGTGGAACCATTATCCGCGACAATGACTTCCCACGCTGCCGGCCACTTCTGGTCAGCAAGCGCCTGCAGCGTCTCCTCGATTGTGCGAGCAGCATTACGGCACGGAATGATGATACTGAGTGTCATGGTTCCTCGGACGTCAAAGTCCTCGGCGAATACGGCTACGGAGAGACTTTCGCGTGTTCTGCTGTGGCTAAGGATTCTCGCGTCCAAGCGCGGTACAGCGAATACAGACGAGCGGGCTGCATCCAGGAGCTAGGATCATTCAGCAGGGCGCTGACTGCTACGAGAGGAGCGCGTCTTGGAGAGCCACGCTTCATACTGATCGCCGCCGCTTCAAGAAGTTCTCCGAATAATCGACGCAATGAACCGGTGTAAATTGTCTCGGCCTCTGCGACTGCGTTTGTGATTTCTTTCCAGAACTTTTTTACAGCCGCGACTGGATGGGAGGAAGACCCTGCCAGGGTGCTGGCGATACGCTTCAACCATTCAACCACCGCTGCTTCTTGTAGTAACCAAGGAGCTTCGCGCACGGCTTTTAACAAATGAGCTTTGGTCGGCTCCAGACCGCCACCGGCCCACCAGCGCTGATGGGCAATACTGGCACAAACAGCCGCTCTCGCTTTCCGGCGGACACGATCAGCATCCGCAGTGGCAGGCAGACGCAATAGGGCGGCTTCTATAATCTTCGGCAATTGCTGTTCATTTGTTCCATTCACAATGGTGCTGTACCACAGCCCTTGCTGAGAATAGCGTCCCCGCGCAACGGGTCCGCCGGAGAGAAACATCCATGGAGTCAGCGCGGCTATACGAAGCGCCATATCGTAATGTTCCATTCCGGCCTTACTCTCATCGAAGAACCCTGCCTGTTCAAATAACTCGCGTCGCACCAACCAAGTCGGTGGATGGAGAAAATCGTCGGTTGTCGTGACAAACTCCTCAAATACATTGCCTGACGGCCCCCATTCAGGCCACAGCAAAAGCGGCGTTTCTCCCCCTGTCACCACGCTCTGCCCATACAGCACACCGATTTCAGGATGCGTCTCCAAAATCGGAACCTGCACCATCAATTTATGGGTGAGGAATTCGTCATCATCGTCCAAAAGAGCAATGTACTTCCCTTTTGCACGCTTAATCCCTGCATTGCGAGCGCCGGACGCACCGCGATTCTGATCCAGCCTGAGGTATTGCACTCGAGGGAATTCTGCGACAACCTTTGCCGTCTCGTCAGGGGAACAATCGTCAACTACGATGATCTCCATCTCAAAAAGTTCTCCGGCTTGTTCTTGTGCCAAGGCGGAAATAATAGCCTTTCTGAGAAGATGCGCGCGTTTGTAGGTCGGGATTACCACACTGACGAGCGGCCGCTCTGGAGAAGGACAGGGCATTACATTCATGCTTCCTTGGCGTGAAAGTGACTCGTTATTCATAGAGACACTCACCTCTCTGAATCTCGGCACCACCCTGATGAAACATTGCTTGTCTAGTCATCATACTGGTAAGCGGGAAAGTCGAACATTTATAGTAAATATTCTGGTTGATGAGGATAATGTGTGCGTCACTCGTCAAGGGATAGTCAGTAGACAGAGTTCTCAACCGATCTGCGCTCACTCGCCAGGCACATTGCACCGAACGCCGGATTCCAGAGGAATCCATTGCGGTCGGCAAGCAGATTCTTGCACTGCTTCCATTGTCCGCTGTACAGCGAGGCCGTCGTAAAAGGACGCATCGACGTCATGGTTCAACCTATTTCTCAGACAGGCATCCACAAAACTTCGCATCATCGCTCCAAGACAGTGGGGCTTGCCATCGGAGGCCGTTGCCGGTAGCGGTACCTGCTCCCACCCTGGATGTGTAGAGCGTGACACCCGCAGCATATCTACGGAGCCACGGCTCAGAGAGGCCCGGAGTGCGCCTTCCCGTCCCACCACTTCGATATACGCTTTATCTCCCGAGTTTGGGGTAGCACGACTGGCGAAGAGATGGCCTTGAATTCCATCCCGGCATACAAACCATGCCGAAGCGATATCATCGGTCTCTACCTGAGCCAGCACACCGGTCCTGTGATCAATGCGTTCGCGGGGGATCAACAAGGTACTACCCGCCACCGCCTCGATCGGGCCAATGATAAACCCTACAAGATCGAAAAGATGAGATCCGACATCGTACAGAATTCCGGCGCCCGCGCAGTCGCGCTTCTCTCGAAAACCGATCTTGGCATCCGGCTTCACACCTTCCCAGGACGCATACTGCACACGCACATGATACGGTTCGCCTATGTCGCCTTTAAGCAGCCGACATTTCAATTCTTGAACACCATGCAAATACCGGTAGGTAAATGCGACTTGGTGGATGGCATGGCTACGTTCTGCGGCTCGGACCATTTCAATGACTTCTTGCACATTCATGCCGAGCGGCTTTTCACAAAAGACATGCTTCCCGGCTGAAAACGCAGCCTTTGCCTGGAGGGCATGCGCGACGTTCGGAGTCGCGATGGTAATGGCATCGATATCTTTCCGTGCGCAGACCTGTTCGTAGTCGAGCGAAATTTCCGGCACCCCGAGCCGGTCGGCCATGGCTCGAGTTCGCGCCGAGTTTCGCCCGCATAAGACGACCACCTCTGCGCCGGGATGCGATTGCAATCCTGGCACGTGGCACGCTTCAGCAAATGCCCCTGTGCCAAGGACAGCCACGCGCAATTTTTTCATAGAATAACCTGATGAGGAAGGACCAGCAGCCCAATTTGGTATGGCGAATATTCAGCCATGATTCAAGGAATGAACCCCGTGAAGCAGCGGTAATATGGCACACCACATCCCGGGGTGTAATAGGGGATTCCCTGAGTCCGCGAAAATTATTCCCGATCGCAAACGGAATGCGCGCGGAAGCGAAATAATTCTAACCGCTTGTTATTGCTCATGTGTCTGATCGCACCAATCCCGTCCTGATGGCTAACCTTACAAGACCGGGAACATCGTGGATTTCGAGACGTTCCATCAATTGGGCTCGATGGGTTTCCACAGTTTTGACGCTCAAATCAAGGCGGTGGGCAATCTGCTTGGTCGAGCAGCCCTCGGCAATCAATTGAAGGATTTCACGTTGCCGCCCCGTGAGTTTGCTCAGCGGACTCATTGGCACATCATCCTGCCGACAGTAGGCATCCAGGGTGAATTTGGCCATAGCCGGAGTCAAATAGGTCTCTCCTCGACAGACGGTCTTAATAGCCAGCTCTAATTCGGGACGATCCGCATCTTTGAGCAGGTACCCCGATGCGCCAGCTCGCAAGGCTTCCTTGAGGTACTCCTCATTCGTGTACATGGTCAGCATGAGCACTTTAGTCCGGGGACATTCCTGCCGCATCCGACTCGTCGCCTCCAAACCATTCATGCCGGACATGGCGATGTCCATCAACACCACTTCGGGATCCAGCTCTTTAGCAACCCGCAGTGCGTCGCGACCATCGCTCACTTCACCGATAACCTGAATTCCTTCCAGTTTCTCCAGGAGCGCCCGAAATCCCGCCCGGACCAATGTATGATCCTCAGCCAGCAATACCCTGATTTTGTTCATACCAATGAGTCCTCAGTGCCTTTGGTCGCGACACCATGCGGAAAGTACGCACGAATCTCCGTGCCCACGGCCGGAGTCGATTCAATGCTGAAGGCTCCCCCGACAAGTTGAACCCGCTCTTCCATACCCGATAGTCCGACGCTGGCTCCGGATCGGACCTCATCCCGATCAAACCCGATTCCATTGTCGCGAATCACCATCGTCAGCGCTTGGGAAGAGCGCTCCAGCAGCACTTCCACCTTCTTCGCCTGGGAATGACGCACGACATTCGTCAACGCTTCTTGCGCAAGCCGGAAGCAGGCAATTTCAATTTCCGCAGGCGGCCTGCTGGTCAGGCCGTCTGCAGAAAACGTCAACTGCCAGCCCGCGCGTTCGGCCTGTCTGCCGACGTACCATCTGAGAGCCGGCACCAAACCCAATTCATCCAGCAAAGATGGCCGTAGATCCAACGCCAAACTACGCACCCGCTGCAGCACCTGAGCCAATATTTCCAAACTGTCTGCGATCTGATCCTCGACAGGCTCGCAATTGGGATGGGTTCGAAGCTCCCGAAGATTCAACTTAATGGCCGTCAACGCTTGACCGATCTCGTCGTGCAGATCGCGGGCGATCGCCCGGCGCTCCAATTCCTGAATCTCCATGAGACGGCGCGAAAGGATCCGTAGCCGCTCATTAGCATCACGGAGGTCGGTTGTACGCTCCATGACCCGCAATTCCAATTCTTCATGCGCATCCTTCAAGGCTTTCTGTGCCCGTTTTTGCTCCGTGATATCCGTGTTCAATTCCAGACTGCCGCTCGGCATCCCAGCAGCATCGCGCAACAGCGTCCACCGGCTGGAGACGGTAATCTCCCTTCCGGCACGTGTTTTATGCACGAGTTCACCGCGCCACAGCCCCTGCTCCAGAAATTGCTGTTTGATCTCCTCTAGCGGGAGAGGAAAGGTGGTGCTCAAAAAGTCATGGATATACGCCCCCAGCGCTTCTTCAGCCGTCCATCCATACAATCGCACGGCGCCTTCATTCCAATACGTAATCGTATCGGCCTGCAGATCGCGCACCAGAATGGCATCGTTGGCCAAGTCGAGCAGTTTTGCCTGACGACGAAGCAGTGCCTCGGCTTGCAGTTGCCCGCGTCGATCCTTGGCGACAAAGCAGTACCCCAGAACGTGTCCAGCTTCATCAGGAATGGCACTCACGGAGAGAAATACCGGAAACCGATATCCGCTCCGATCAAGATACGTCCACTCGTCTTCGGTCATCCGTCCAATAGCGACCCGGGCAACGAGGACACCGAACGAATCTTGAATTGGCTTTCCTAAGCCGGCCGCAAGGGCTTCTCTGCGGCGGCGTAGCTCATCCGGATCATGAAAGGCAGCCGGCGTCACTTTACCGACAACCGCATCGGCGCCGACTCCGAGTAATCGCTCGGCCGCTCTATTGAAACTGGTAATGATTCCGTCCGGCCGAGTCGAGATGACGAGCACTCTGCTTAAGCCGGTATCATGATGTTCAATCATGTGGCTTCCCGTGGGGACCCATCCCGATAAGACTGAGAGGAGAATGATGGGCTGGCTGCCAACGTTCCAGCGATCGTGGAGGTGCCAACCTGGCGGCAATCATACTACAGAGCGAGCATTCAAGCGACAGCCGGAACGAAAAGAGCGTCAGAGCAGAACGGCTGGATCGATGACACCAACGAGCAGCGCACCGAGCTAGCCACGACGTTTTGAGGGCTCGGTTTGTCGGCCGACCAACCACACGCCCATCAGAATGAGGACAATGCCCGCAATTTCCCGTGCCCCGATTGCTTCACCCAAAATCACGGCGGAGAGCAACAATGCCGATACGGGAATGAGATTCACGAACACCCCTGCCCGCGAAGGTCCTACGCCTTGAACGCCATATAACCATGCCTGTTGGCCCAACGCCGTGGCGAACACAATGAGATACCCCACGGCCAGCCAACCGGAAACCGGCACAGCGCTTGTACCGGTCACCAACATTTTCTGATCGGTCGAGAGGAGAGGAATCTGCAACAACAGCGAGAGCAGCAGCGTGGTCCAGTTGACGGTCAGTGGAGACAATCGGTTCATCACCTGACGGCCCCCGATGGAATACAGCGCCCAGCTCACCAGCCCCAACAATACTAACGTCCCACCTAACCAGGGATGATCGCCGATGGGAGCATCCCCTCCGACTCCCGAAACGAGCGCGACGCCAGCAAAGGAGACCGCGCAGCCGCCTGCGACCTGGTTGAATGGAATATCACGAACCAAGAGGGAAGACAGAAGCGCTGTAATGGCCGGACTGGCGCCGATCAGAACCCCAGCCGTTGAGGCTCCGATATAGCGAAGGCCGAACAGGGTCAACAGATGGTTACCGAGTACGAACAACCCCAATAAAGAGAGGACTTTGAGGTCGCGGGCCGTTAACGTTGTACGGTTACCTTCAGTCCACCACCACAACGGGATTAAGATCGCCAGCGCGCCGATGCCGCGGATGAGAGACGTCTCTACGGCTGAAAACGCACCAAGAGCCAGCTTTTGCCCGACGATTGAACCACCCCAGACCAAGGCCGAAATCGTCAATGCCGCATAGGCGGCGGATGCGGACGGTTTTTCCATTCAAGCGATTCCTGGGATTTATATCGAGTGGTCGATCGGAACGTCTCGACCAGTGATGCTAGTGCGACGATTTGGGAGTGATGACCCAGATCCCGTCGCGAATGGTCGCGAGAACGGCCGTGACACGCGGATCAGCCGCCACGATCCGGTTGAGGTCCTGGATTGCCGCAGTCCGGTCATCCGGCGGCGGATCGGTGAGGACATCTCCCCCCCACAACACATTGTCGACCAGGATGACCCCGCGCGGCGACAGCAATTCCATCGCTCGCCGGTAATAGTTCACATAGTTCAGCTTGTCGGCATCGATAAAAATCAGATCGAAGGGTCCCGTCAATTCTGCCATGGTCTCGAGTGCCGGCCCCATACGAATCTCAATTCGACGGCCATGCGGCGACTGCGCAAAGAATCGACGCGCTACCGCAGCAGAGTCCTCATCCACCTCACATGTGATCACCCGACCCTGATCGGGCAATGCTTCGGCAAAGCAGAGAGCGCTGTAGCCCGTGAACATCCCGATTTCCAGGACCCGCTCAGCTCGCACCAGGCGCGTCATCACATGCAGAAACGCCCCTTCCAGCGGGCCCACCAACATCCGGGCGTACTCCATTGTACGTTCAGTTTCCTCACGGAGCGCCCGACGAACCGGCGTTTCCGGGAGAGAACAGGCAGCAGCATAGGCATCGATATTCGGCGACACGAGATCGGCCATCAGTTTCACTCCAGGAGACAGTTGTGCGACAATTCGCACCGGCCGCGAATCATACCACGGACATCGTGGAGAAAGAGCGCACAAGTGAAGACCTTGAAGACCTTGGAACCGTTAACGAACCGACTGCTGGAAATCCGCCGGATTCAAAGCGCAGCGTCTGTTCTGTCGTGGGATCAGGAAACATACATGCCGGCTGGTGGCGGGGCAGCTCGCGCCGAACAAATTGCCACGCTGGAGGGTCTGGCGCATGAGCGGCTTGTGTCACCTCACATTGAATCCCTATTGAATGAGTGGATCGACCCTTCCACCGGGCAAGCGGCAGAACACTGGGATGAACCGTCGCGATCGCTCTTGCGGGAAACCTGGCGTGATTTCAGTCGTGCGAGAAAGCTCCCGTCTGATTTTGTCATCCGTCTGAGCCGTGAATGTTCGTTGGCGCAACAGGCCTGGGTGACGGCACGAGCAGAAAGTCAATTCTCGAAGTTCCTTCCTTCGTTAAGAACCATCCTCGATCTCAAATGTGAAGAGACTCAGTACTTGGGATACCGGGACTCACCCTATGACGCGCTACTGGATACCTATGAGCCAGGCGCCACAGTGGGCCAACTCACGCCGCTCTTCGCACAACTTCGGGCGCGGCTGGTCCCGCTCCTGAAACGAGTTCAGGCCAGCAAGGTGCGCATCGACGACACCTGCCTTCACCATAGCTTTGATCACACGAAGCAGATCGAGTTCGGGCGACTCGTCCTTGTCGCCATGGGATATGACTTCGAGCGTGGCCGCCTTGATCTCTCGGCCCATCCGTTTACAACCTCATTTCACCCGACGGATGTCCGCGTGACGACGCGGGTCTTCGAGAAGGATTTGCCGTCATGCCTGTTCAGCTGCATCCACGAAGGCGGCCATGGCTTGTACGATCAGGGCCTGGACCCGCGCTATTACGGATCGCCGCTCGGCGAGTCTGTCTCGCTCGGTTTTCACGAAAGCCAATCGCGGCTCTGGGAGAACTGCGTGGGCCGGTCGCGAGCCTTCTGGCAATGCTTTTACCCCATTTTGCAGCACACATTTCCGCAGCAATTGGCCGGGGTGCCTCTCGATCAATTCTATGCCGCGATTAACCGCGTCACCCCCTCGCTCATCCGCGTAGAAGCCGATGAGCTGACCTACAATCTGCATATCATGCTGCGCGTGGAAATTGAGCAGGCGCTCATTGAAAGACGGGCGCATCCGGAAGACCTGCCAAGCCTGTGGAATGACAGAATGGAGGCCTACCTGGGGATCACGCCGGCACAGGACGCCGACGGCGTCCTTCAGGACGTCCATTGGTCGATGGGAGCCTTCGGGTATTTTCCCACCTACACCTTGGGCAACCTCTACTCGGTGCAATTCTTCGAACAAGCAAAGCTGGAGCTCCCGCAATTGGAAGAACAGATCGCCGCCGGGCAGTTGGTGCCGCTTCGGCACTGGCTGGAACAAAAGATTCACCGGTGGGGGCGTATGTTTACGCCGGACCATTTAGCTCGACGTGTCACGGGGAACGGCGTGACGCCAGAACCGTTCTTACGGTATCTGGAGGCGAAATACGGAGCCCTTTACCGCCTGTAATCCTCCCCAGCAGTCTCTTCCCGTCTCTCTGCAGATGAGTGCCACGCGGGCTCGTTCGGGAATACAAGCATACTGGAGTCGCGAGAATTCTCTAGGGCCATAACAGGGCCCTTTAGCTCTGGCGCCCGCCCCTTACGCGTGATACTTTTCCCCTACTTAAATCTAGGAATTTTTAGAGCTTTCCCTGAGATTGAATCGACTGAGCACGTGGGCCAAGGAATCGAAGGAAGTCTCAGCCAGCCAATTTGCGCCGGAGAAGTCCCGGCTGTAGCCTGAGGGTCGATGTCCGCTGGAACGCCGCCACGACTAGACGTCATGAAGGGGCATGAACGCTCTCTTTCCGCCTGTTTCCACGCCGGCAGACCTCATTTCTGCTCCGTATTGGAATGGCAGGCGGGCCAGGACGGATCTTCGTTTCCGCACGGCGCCCCCCATGCTCAGCACCACACCATAGGGGGAATTCACTGCTGTGAATGCATTTGACACCCTTCCCGCCGTCAAAACAGAACTCAATATCTTGCTCGCCGACGACCATGCCCTCCTTCGGCGCGGCCTCAAGGAATTCCTGCAGGATTTTCTCACCGAAGATGGATTAACGCCTCACATCACCGAAACCGACTCGGCCCATAGCGCGATTGACCAAATTCGGACGGGAGCTTGGGATCTGGTGATTCTCGACCTGAACTTACCAGACATGCCTGGATTGGAAGTCTTGCGCATTGTGAAATCTCTTCAACCCAGTCTGCCGATTCTGATCGTGAGCATATACGCCGAGCAACACTATGCCGCTCGAGCCATTCGAGCAGGTGCACTGGGATACTTGACCAAAGACACGGGTCCGCAACAACTTCGTGCTGCCGTGTCCCGAATTCTGCAAGGCGGGAACTATTTCCCCCCGCCGCAATCGGAACAGGTCTCCGACACGATGCTGGACCGCAACACACCGTGCGCCCACGACCTGCCTGCAGTCCTATCAGACCGCGAGATTGAGGTCCTCCAGTGGATTGCGCAAGGCCGGCGCCTGACCGAGATTGCTGAACACCTCAACCTGAGCATTAAAACCGTGAGCACCTATCGGGCCCGGTTGCTCACGAAATTGGGAATGAAAACGACCGCAGAGTTAATTCGGTATGCCCTGGATCAGCAACTGGTTTAACCCCACGAGGTTATCGAGAGGAGGCACACCTTCACCACACCATCTCCGCCAAAACGGGCAGACATCTGCGACGTTTTTTTGAGTGATCGCACGATGATCAATCGCTGTCCACCATCACTTCGCGTCGGGGGATTATGGCCAATATCCTGATTATCAACGCCGACTCGAATCTGAAACGGCTCATCAAGTTGGCGCTGCCTGGAATGGAGCACTTCGTTCAATATAGTGCCACGTTACACAATGCCTCTGCTCAACCACCCGCATCTAAGCTGGATCTCGTCGTCGCCCGCCTTGTCGCCGACGATGACCAGGGGCCGGAAGATCTGATCGACCTACGAAAAGCCTTTCCAAGCGCCAGAATAGTTGTCACAGCGGCTCTGCACGAACCTGCCCTGGAGGGGGAGAAGTTTCAGCGGGTGGTCCGCGAGTTACAAATCGAGTATTGTTTGCTTGAGCCCATCGAAACGGGAGCCATGCTGCATACGATACAGTCGGCCCTCACCCTTCCCCGACGCTACTAAAACCATGTACCAGCAACGCTGGTAATGGAAGATGAGCGGGAATATCCCCTAGTTAAGAGGGCTCTCGGCCTGCTGCCTGCCCTGCAAGCCATTCCAACTAGAAAGCAGGTGTGGGCTCTAGGAATCGAGCTCAGTATCCCATCGAGACGTTGAGCTTCGCCAGATGATGGGCGGGCAAGAGAAATTCTGCCGGCGCTTCGATTCGGGACGGCACCAGGAGTGTGGTATGAAAGACGATATCGCGGATGGGAATTTTGAAATCGGGCTGCTGCGGAGTACTCAATTCCACCGATTCGACTGACTGCATAATAGCAGTGACATCCTGCGGCCCGTAGGTGGCAATGACCGCTTGCATGAGGTCGCGCACCTTTTCATTCGTTTCATTTCCGTCAATCCCTTTCAGCAGGAGCGGGAGCGTCTCATCACGAACCTGATCTGAGGGACTGAAGTTTTCGACCCGTTCCTTGCGCCGGAGCGAGGTCAGGTCATTGTCCAAATCCCGACTGAACGCGCCATACGCGAACCGGACGAACTCAAAGTGAAAACCCTTGAGCCCCTTTCCGAACATCTGAAGCTCACAAAGGAAACAGAGCTGCTGAAGCTTCACGTCGCTCAACACCCCATAGGGCTCAGCCAGCGAAAGCACATAGAGCAGCAGGGCCCGATCAACGGTCATTTCGTGGGATTTGCGCAAGGGTCGAATCTCCTCACAATTGGCGGTGACGGGGGACTATAAACAGGCCGCTTCCGATTCGTCAATCGACAATGGCCTACTGCGCGTCCCCTCTTGACCGATCTAGGCACTTTCGTTTTTAATGAGCCTCTTTCACGCCGAGTCACACACCATGAGCAAAAATCTTAAAGAGATGGATGTGCTTCGCCAGCATCTGGCCAAGCACCAATTAAAGCTGACTCGCCAACGCGAACTGATCCTGACCGCGTTTCTGCGACAGGAACACGTCACGGCTGAAACCATGTACCATCAGCTCGCGAAGAAGGATCCGCATCTTGGCCTCGCCACCATCTATCGCACTCTGAACCTGTTTTGCGAGGCTGGCATTGCCCAGGCTCGACACTTCGGTACCCAGACACAATACGACAACATCTCTCACAAAGGTCATCACGATCATCTGATCTGCACCGGTTGCGGCACCATTGTGGAGTTTGAGAATTGCGAAATCGAACGACTCCAAGAGGAAGTCGCCACAAAGAATGGATTTGTCATTCAAACCCATCGACTAGAACTGTACGGCCTCTGCGCGCGCTGCCGCCATTGACGGATTCTCTTCACATCCGGTATCATCTTGAGACGGCTTATCAATTTCAACTAGGACGCCCCGAGCGTCCTCACTCGTGGAGGCACGCCGCATGGCTTCATTCCCTCGCACCGTATTTGCTCTGACCCTGCTCATCTCGGCGTTGATACTCCAGGAGTGGCCTGCCAAGACTGCGGATGCAGCCGACAAACTCGTCGTTTACTCTGGTCGTGCTGAGCGATTGATCAAGCCGGTTCTTGACGAATTCCAAACCAAAAGCGGCATTCAGATCGAACTCCTGTCCTCAGGAACCACCGAGTTGGTCAACCGGTTGCAGGCAGAGGGGGACCACACCCCTGCCGATGTCTTTCTGACCAACGATGCCGGAAGCCTCGAACATGCGCGAGAACTCAAACTTCTTCGTCCCATGAACATGCGTGAAGTCGAGCGGGCCATTCCCTCTCAATTCCGCGCGTCGGACAACAGCTGGATCGGGCTTTCCGGCCGATTTTGGGTGGTCGTCTACAACACGACTCTGGTGAAACCGGAGCAAATCAAGTCGCTGCTCGACCTGGCCCAGCCACAATGGAAAGACAAAATTGCCATCCCGAATTCCGGAAGCGAGTACCTTCAAGCCGGCGTGTCCGTCATTAAGACCACCTTCGGGGACGAACGCACCAAACAATTTCTCCAAGGCCTGAAGACCAATGCGGGGTCGCAGGTCTACCAGAAAAGTTCACAAATTGTGGAAGCAGTCGCAAAAGGCCAGGTCGCGGCCGGCATCGTCAACCACTACTATATTTATCGTCATCTGGCAGCACAGCCGACCGCGCCCATCGCCGCGATCATGACAGATCAGCAGGAAGGCGGCATGGGGGCCATCATGAATGTGACCGGCATCGGAGTGACCCGAGCCTCGAAACACGTCGACAGCGCCAAACTATTAATCGAGTTTCTGGTGGCCCAGGCGGGGCAAAAACTCTTTGCAGACTTGGATAAAGAATATCCACTGCACCCGGACGTAAAAGCCGACCCGGCTCTCGTCGACCGGCATAGCTTCCGCGCGGCACTCGTTCCTCTAGCACGACTCGCTGAATTGCGCGAATCCACTCTCACCCTGATCGAGCAGGTCGGCCTTCGCTGACCCCTGTGGCCGAGCATGCTTACTGCGACCAGAGTTCGGGCGCCATCTTCCCTGCAGTGGATCAGTCTCTTCACTGCAGCGTTCCTGGTCCTGCCCACTGCGTACATTGTCTATGTCGCGATGACGGCCGCACCGGCCGTATGGGCCCGCCTCTGGTCCACCCGCATTCCAGAACTCTTAGGGAACACGCTGTCGTTAGCCCTTGGCGTCGCGCTGATTACGTTGGTGTTAGGCGTGTCGCTGGCCTGGATCACCGTTCGATACGACTTCCCCGGTCGCCGCATATGGGAATGGGCCCTTGCGCTGCCTCTCGCTATGCCCACCTACGTGCTGGCGTACGTCTATGCCCACCTACTGGGAATGGGCGGCCCGACAGAACAGTGGTGGCAACTGCTCTTCGGCCATGAGGCTCGCCTGCCATCGCCCCAAAGTTTTCCCGGGGTCACCATGATCATGGCCCTCGACACCTTTCCCTTCGTGTACCTGCTGGTCCGCAGCGCACTCCAAAATCTCAATGTCTCGTTTGAAGAAGTCGCGCGCGCCTGCGGCGTCTCTCCATGGGCTACGCTTCGGCGGGTCACGCTCCCGCTTATTCGCCCGGCCATTGCAGCGGGGTTGGCACTCGTCATCCTGTATGTGATCTCAGACTTCGGTGCGGTGTCCTTACTCCGGTACCAAACCCTGACCTATGCGGTCTACCAACAGATGACCAGCCGATATGACCACACGGCCGCCAGTATTTTGAGCCTCCTGCTCGTCGTGATGGCCATCATCTTCCTGGTGACCGAACGATGGTTTCGCCAACGCAGTCGCTTCTATCAGACATCGGGTCGATACCGACGATCGACACGTCAACATGCAGGGCCACTCGGAACAGCGCTCATCACCAGCTACGTTGTTCTGGTCTTCGGAGCCGCGTTTGGCATTCCGGCAGCCATGTTGATCCAATGGAGCGTGGAAGCCATTTCTCAAGGCGCGTTGGACACACGCTTCCTGGGCTTTATCTGGAATAGCGGCTTTCTGGCAGCACTGGCAGCCTGCGGCGCGGTCATCATCGGACTCCCGTTAGCCTATCTCGCCAGCCGCCGCCCCTCACGACTGAACATTGCCTGCCTTCAAGCCGCCTATGCCGGCTATGCCCTGCCGGGACCGGTAGCGGCGCTGGCAGTTCTCGTACTCTTTACCCACTTCGCACCGGCATTGTATGGGACTGTGGTCGTGCTCATCATCGCCTATATTCTGCATTTCCTTCCGGTTGGCCTCCAATCCATGGAACCGGCCCTGCAACAAGTGACACCAAATGTCGAGGAAGTCGCCCGCACCCTGGGATGCACGACTCACCAAAGCCTGTGGCGAGTCACGCTTCCGCTCGTCCGCAATGGATTTGTGGCCGCATGGGTGTTGATGTTTCTTCAGACCATGAAAGAACTGCCGGCCACATTGCTGTTGCGACCTGTAGGATTTGATACACTGGCCATCCGCGTGTGGCTGGAAGCCAGCGAAGAGTATTACCAACTGGCGGCGCCTGCCGCATTGCTCATCGTCATCTTGAGCCTTCCAGCACTGATGCTGCTGGTTTCCAAAGACTGGCGTGGAGAGGCGCAGAAGGGCGTCACGTGAGCCTCGTGAACGAATCTATAACAGGCCAGCAACAGCCCGCATCCGAGGGAATAATCCCGAATACCCTGGACACGACCGTCGAACGATCGGCCGTCCTTGAATTGCGCGACGTATCGTGCGCCTATGAGCCCACACGACCGGCCATTGAGGACATCACCTTCACGGTCCACCAAGGGGAGATTCTCTGCCTCCTCGGGCCTTCCGGCTGCGGCAAAACGACTATTCTTCGCGCCATCGCCGGATTTGAGCGGGTGACCAGGGGTACTATTGCGCTGTCCGGTCAACGGGTCTCCTCGCCGGATACCATGATTCCGACGGAGCAGCGGCATATCGGCATGGTGTTCCAGGAATACGCCCTGTTTCCCCATTTACGGGTCGAAAAGAACATTGCATTCGGCCTGCGACACCTTCCACGAACCGAGCAGCAGGCAATCGTCGACGACCTACTCACGTTAACCGGGCTGCGTGGATTGGAGCACCGGTATCCGCATGAACTGTCCGGCGGTCAACAGCAACGCGTCGCCCTCGCCCGGGCCCTTGCCCTTCGTCCGGTGCTGCTCCTTCTCGACGAGCCATTCAGCAATCTCGATCCCGATATGGCGAGTCGCATGCGCCAGGATCTTCACGCCCTGCTGAGACAAACCAAGACCACGGCCATTCTCGTCACGCATGATCACGATGAGGCATTTTCCATGGCTGACCGTGTGGCGGTCTTAAATAAGGGGCGCCTGGAACAATTCGATACGCCCGAAGCCATTTATCACCTCCCGACCACCCCATTCGTTGCCGATTTTGTCGGCCAGGCGGATTTTATCGCCGGAGTCGTGACGCACCACTTGGTGACGACAGAACTCGGCGACTTTCCGAATACTCAACACCTCGCGACGGGCACGCATGTTGTTGTGATGATTCGCCCCGACGATATCCACATCGTCCCAACTAAAGGAGCCGATGCCCGTATCCTTGCACGGCAATTCAAAGGTTCGGAGAATGTCTACACGATCCAACTCCCATCAGGCCAAATTGTGCATAGTAGTGAATCGTCGCTGAGCATCTATCAGGTTGGAACCGCCATCGCCCTGCGCGTGGTGGCGACCCATACGGTCTTGTTTCCGCAACCGCCCGGCTCTCCGCCCGTGGTGGCGTGACATCAGACTCACTTCCTGACACGAGACCGAACAAGACGGAGAAGGACATCCGCAACGATGTTATGCGGCCCCCCCGGCGATAACAGTGGAGGAACAACGAATGGACGTGCTGAAAAATGCGGTGGAGTATGGGATCATTGGCCTGTTGATCGCGCTGAGCGTGTGGTCAGTCGCGGTCGCAGTGGAGCGGTGGCTATATTATCGACGCGTCAATCTGGCGCAGTTTACCGACGTGCAGACCTTTGAAATGGCATTGACCAAGCGACTCGTCATCATCGGCACCGTCGCAGCCAATGCACCGTATATCGGATTGCTGGGGACGGTTTTAGGAATCATGATGACCTTTCATACGATGGGAACCTCCGGAACCATGGCCGTGAATACCATCATGATCGGTCTGAGCCTGGCCCTGAAGGCAACAGCGGTCGGTCTGCTTGTGGCAATTCCCTGCGTCGTCATGAACAATATTCTTCGCCGACGTGTCGCTGAACTGCTGACGACCTATAAGGTGCAACATGGAACGAGAGGTTAATCAAATCAACGTCATTCCGCTGGTGGATGTGATGCTGGTGCTGCTCGTCATCGTCCTGACGACCGCCACCTTCATCAGCACGGGCCAAATTCCCGTCAACCTCGCCAAGGCGAAAGAGGCGGGGGATCATAAAGATGTGCCCGTCGTCGTCACCTTGACCGCCAACGGAGATCTGTTTTTGAACGACCGGCCTGTTCCAGTTGATGGCCTCAAAAGCGTGATGTTGACCCACCCGCGCGAATCCCTGGTCGTCGTGCGAGCGGACAAGGTCACGCTGCTGGAACGTTTTGTTTCGGTTGTGGATGAGATCCGTGGCCTGGGCTTCCAATCTGTCAGCCTGGAGGTCGTGCGCTTGTGACCGCTCCCCCTGCCGGCATGCCGGACGCTTTCGTCCGCTTGCGGGCAAGCGGATGGATCATCTCGCTCTGCTTGCACGGCGCAGCGGTCTTCTTGGCCACCCTGTTCGCCGCCAAGATTCGACTCGCCCCGCCATCCTCGTCGTTTCAGTGGGACGTGACCGTCGTCACCCCATCCGTGTCAACTCCCACGCTCGACAAACCGCAAGTTCCCTCAACTCCTGCGCGCATGACAGCGCAGAGCACGCCGATACCCTCTCCGCGCCCCGCGGCCTCCGATGTACAACATTCCTCGAAATCGGTCCCGGCCTCTCACACTAGTATCCATGAACCGCTGACACCTACCCCCGTTGTTCCATCGCCGCCTCAGAATATCGAGCCGGCACCTCAACGCTCTCTCGCGCGGCCTCTTCCTGAGGCAGTGGAAGCTCCCCGACCGGAGCCGGCAACGGACCATTCTCCCGCGCCAGTGGTCCCTTCCCCGGCGGAAGTTCATCCACAGCAAGCACCAGTCACTTCCCCAGCCAAAGATCATGAAGTCCCAGATCCACCAACGTCCCCTTTTCCATCTGCACAGCAATCCACCGAACAGCCCCCAGCCCCGACCTCAACCGCCGCGCTCACCCCATCAGCGAACAACGTCCCGGCGCCCAGAAAGGTCGATTATGGCTGGCTTGCAGGCATTCTCTTGCCACGCATTGAAGCGCTCAAAGAGTACCCCGTGGATGCAC
>CAADGJ010000228.1 GCA_900696505.1 uncultured Nitrosospira sp. | reverse complement strand
TTCTCACGTAGGCGATCAACTGCCATACCTGCTCATCCGGCAACCCGGCAAAGGACATCATGCCGGTCCCGGGTGACCCGTTCTTGATGATCCAGAACAATTGGCCATCAGGCAGATCCTTCATCATGGAGCCGCAGGTAAAGTTTCTGGGCGGCGGGATTAAGGCCGCACCCATGAACCCTTGTCCATTGCCCTTTTCACCGTGGCACATCGCGCAGGCCACCGGCTGGGCAGTTTGCAGAAACAACGTTTTACCCGCCTGAATCGTCGCATCCGAATGTGGCAACGGGCTGGTTTTGGACAGGAAGTCTGCCGGCGCCTTCGCCGTTTTCCTGGGCTGCGGGCAGACACCGCTCGGACCATCACTACTGATGGCCGCCTGTGCCACATCGGCGCCACCTTTGAAGGTGGCTTTCAAGTAGGCCATGACGTCCGCGACCCCCTGCTGCCCGATGGTCAAACCCCAATAGGGCATGTTCGGCGATTTCCCCATCGCTGCGCCACCGTGATTGATCACGTTGTACAGATACTCGGTCGGGAGCTTCTCGAACGGAATGTTGGCATGAATCGCCGGCTTGGGATTGAGTCCGGAGGCGGCTGGCCCATCGCCTTTACCATTCGCGCCGTGACATTGCGAGCAGTATTCTTTATAGATCACTTTGCCCCGGTCGACACTTGCCATCCCGAACTCCGGTGCAGTCCAAGGCTCGTAGTACTTAAAGTCCTTCACACCCTGCACCATGAGGAACCCGATAACCGCCCGGAGTTGCGGTTCCGTCGCGTCGGCCAGAAACTCGCCGCTGTGGGGCACGAAATCCTGCGGGTTCAGTCCAAACCGGAACAACCAATCCTTGTCGTACCGTTGACCGGCTGTCGCCAACGAGGCGCTTTGCGGTCCACCGATGAGTTGACCGTTCTCCTCGATCACGTGACAACCGAGACACGCATGCGCCTTGTAAGCCATCCCGCCGAATGCGGCATCGAACTTACTCACCTTCGAGAGATCGAAGGCTCCGACGGTCACCCGAGGATCCTTATTGTGTTGCGCGAAGTACTCCGCAATCGCCGCCGCGTCGTCTTCACTCACGACCGGATGCCGCATCGGCCCTTCAGCCAGGTCCCAGCGATACCCCTTGGGATAGAGCGGCGCCTCTTTTCCTGTCAGATACCGAAGCAACCACGTGCGCTGGTATTTGCTTCCGGCCCAGATCAGATCGGGCGCTTTCAGGTTGAACCGGGAATCCGCCTTCCCTTCCAACCGATGGCACCCGGCGCAATTGGTCTGGATCAACTGCTTCACATGACTCTGATCACTCCCCAGCAAGAGACGGGGAAACGACATCAAGCCCACCATGATGACCAGTGCGCACCCGACCATCACCGTCCGTCTTCGGCCCATGAGGCACCCCTTTCGTTCACTCGGCTCGTACAATTCGCCTATCGCGTGGCAAGCCAGGCATGAATGTCAGCGATGTCTTGCTGACTGAGCACCGCACCCCAGGCCGGCATCGGACCGCGGCCATGGAGCACTGTTTCCCAAAACGCACCCTCATTTTTCAAAATCATATTGTGGGCTAATTTCGGACCGACTCCACCCGTTGCGCCCTCGCCATGACAGGCCTGACAGTTATGGGCATACAGTCCTGCCCCGCGCGCGGGCAGACCGGTCATGGGACCATCAGCCGCAGCCTGATGAAAGGTCGATGGGCTCATCGTCAATTCCTGCTCGATGGTCGGCAGATTGTCTTCCGCGCCCGGATGGTTCCTGATAACCAGATAGCGCAGGACCAGCGCCGCTTCGTCTTTGGACAAGTCCGCTCCCCAATGCACCATCTTTTCGACGGTGACGGTCCAACGATCTTCCGGCAACCGTTGTTGGGAAATGAGGTCGGTGGTATGGCAGACCGCGCAGCGGGCCATGATCAACGTCGCAGCCTGGCGCGACTGCACAGGACTCAGCAACGCTCGATCTTCTTCCTGTGCCGCCGTGATGGCCACCACGGCGAGCGGCACAGACAGCAATCCGGCAAGCGTCAGAACGGCGAACCGCTGCGGCATCCTCATGCCGCCACCGTCACGGCCACGCGGTCCCACCCGCTCCACAGAAACCCGCCCGGATTCCATGGACTGGTAGCCGGTTGCTGATCGCCACGCGCATCCGTGGCCCGGCAGAGAATAGCCGTCGGTCCTGCCTGACGGGCTTGCCACACATATTGCCAGTGCCGCCAGGCATAGGGCTGTTCGTCACCGACGAGTCGCGCGGGTTCCCACGTGCGCCCGTCATCGCACGACACCTCGACTTGCGCAACCGACACACCACCGACCCAGGCAACGCCCTGGATGGTCACAGGACCTTTCCGCAGCGTATCCCCTTCCGCTGGCGCAGCGATGAGCGATTTCACCGGCATCTGCTCGACCGGCACCATGACGCTTCCTGGCAATCCCGATCCCGGCTGAATCGATGTCTCCGGTATGCGATACGCCTGTTGCATGTAATAGCCGGGCGTCTCATCGGCGCGCACGGTGATCTCGGTCAGCCATTTCATGCAGGATTCCGCCATCCACCCGGGCGTGATCACACGCAGTGGAGCCCCGTGGAGGAGCGGGAGCGGACGCCCGTTCATCTCATAGGCGAGGAGCGTATCCGGATGGAGCGCTTTCGCGATGGGAATGCTACGGGTGAATAACGGCACCGTCGACAACGCCGGCCGATCGGCCCCTTGAAATTGCACCTGGCTGCCCTGCGGCTTCACGCCGGCCCGCTCCAAGACATCGCGCAATCGCACGCCGGTCCACTGGGCATTGCCAACCGCGCCCCGCTCCCACTGCACACCCGGCACTTTAGGACGATGGTGGGCGCGCCCGTTGCCGCTGCATTGCAGCACCGCCGTCAGCGAGACCGGTTCAAATTGTTGCAGGTCCTTGAGCGTGAAACTAAGGGGTTCTTTGACGAGGCCTTTGACGCTCAATCGCCAGGCCTCAGGCTGGACGGCCTCGGCAGGTGGTGGGCCGAAATGACTGCGGACGAAGAACCGTTCGTTGGGCGTCAGCCAAGAGGTGAACTCGCGCACCGGCGTTTCAGCGTCGAACGGCCGCGTGACCCGCACCGTCAAGGAGCCCGTTCCCTCTGCGGCCTCAGCCTCAGAGACCGATTGGTGTATCGACCCTCCGCGGCCAAGAACGATGCCGGCCCCTACGCCCTTCAGCAATGTGGTGAACCAGGCACGACGGGAAACGGTCACCATCCTAGAGGCCTCCGGGTGGAACGGGATGACCATGCGGATTCAAATCGATCACAATCCCAGCCGGCATGACGATCGATTGATGTACCGTGCATGCGTGGGCTACCTTCAGCAGCCGCTCTTTCTGCTCAGGCGTGACACGGTGTGGAAGACGAATCGCCAACTGAATCTGCCCGACACGATGGGGGCCTTCGGCCATCGTCCACTCGGCATCGACCTTCAACCCTTCCCGAGAGATGTCGTGCCGCGCGCAGAACTGCCCGACAAAATACCCCACACAGCTCGCCACCGATCCGACGAATAACTCTACCGGCGTCATCCCCGCGTCGGCCCCGCCTCCGTCCGCCGGTTGATCGGTGACGACTCGATGGCGATCGCTGAGAATGTCGTAGCGGGTTCCCCCTTGATAGGCCACGCTGAGCTTCATCTCAGGTCTCCCCGATCAGGCTTAGAAAGGCGCATCGGACGGTTTATCGCCCTTCGGCCAATCGCTGCCCCTGCCGGCAACGTCCGGTCGCGGTTGCGAATTGATGTAGGCTGCGACGTCGTAGGCTTCCTGATCCGACAGCGCCCACCCTCGAGTACGTGGCATATTCTGTTTGATGAACGAGGCGGCTACCGACACACGGGCCATATCCGAGCCGATGGTGTAGGACTGCGCGCCCCAGACCGGAGGGGCTGCCATGGTGCCTTGTCCATCCGCGCCATGACAGAACGCGCAACGCGCGGTGAACACTTTCGCGCCGTTCACAGGGTCGGGAGGCTTGATCGATGACAAAGTCGGAACTCCGCGCCAGGCCATGCGGCTACCCGCCGGCACATCCTTCGACAGCCATTCGATGTACGCGACGATCGCTTGAAGCTTGTGACTGTCTTGCGGAATCGCCTTCCCGTTCAAATTACGCTCGAAACAGTCGTTGATACGGTCGGCCAGCGTCAGAACTTTCCCCGCCCGGGCCCGGTATTCCGGATAGGCCCGCGAGAGCCCCACAAAGGAGGCCGAATTGGGATCGAGTCCCGCATCCAAGTGACAATTGGCGCAGGTCAGTCGATTGCCGACGTAGGGTGCGGCGAATTGTTGCGTATGGACGACGAGTTCATATCCGAGGCGAATCTGTTCCCCGCGCTGCCCGCCGGGAATGGAATCGGGCGAGGGATGGCTGAAGAGCGCGTCGAGCCTGGTAGAGTCGAACTGACTCACGACCGATGGCGCGACTCCGCGTGTGTCCTTCGACTCGACACAGCCTGCCGTCAACCCGATGATCACGATGATGCTGAACAAAACCTGTCGCATACGTAGCGAGTCTCGCAAACTACATACCACGTCGACAGGAGCCCGTCTAAAAGAATTGGCTTTTGACGGGCATGCGTCGGGATGCTCCCCGATAACCTTGGCGATAAAAGCCACAGTCCTCCGCTGCTGCCTGCGGCACCGTGCCACAGCACTCTGAAGCACGGCACGTTCGAGATGCTGGTTAGGGACAGATGTGAGGAAAAGGATTCGGGAAAGCATTCATCGGCGTCATCCTGGTTCCGTCACGGCTTGAGTGAACGAATGTACGCCATCACGTCATTCAATTTTTCTTCATCGAAGGCTGCGGCATACCCGATCATGGCGGTGCCGGGACGCCCTTCTTGAATCACCTTGCGCAGTTGCGCATCCGTTTTCTCTTGAGTGGCTTTTAATGTGAGGTTGGCCGGTGCCGGCGTGAGGTAGGCTGCCATTTCGCTATCGCCTTTTCCGGCAGGCCCATGGCAATTCTGGCAACTCTCGAGGTAGAGCTTCTGCCCCGTGGTAGGATTTCCTTTACCGGAAGCAGCCAAACTCATCGGAATCGATCCCAGCAGCACCCCCACAGTGCACAGCAACGTGCCCCAGATTCGCATACCCATTCTCCCCCTTCAGGTTGTGAGGAATTTCCTCATCAGGTGGCCCGCTTTAAACTCAGCATATACGTGGTCAGGTCATTCAACTGCTGATCGGTGAGCGGGAATTTCGGCATAAACGAGCCCGGCGATACGGATTGAGGGTCCCGGAAATGCTTCAAGTGCCACTCCCGATCAGGCCGCGTGTCTCCAACCGTCGACAGG
>CAADGJ010000227.1 GCA_900696505.1 uncultured Nitrosospira sp. | reverse complement strand
AGCTTAGACTTCACCAACACGAGCGGAACCGGCGGCACCAGTACGCTGCAAGCAGGACAGAACGCCATTGTGGTGATCGGTGAACCGGGTCAGACGACGATTTCCATCGAGCGTGAAAGTAATGTGATCAGCGACGCCATTCCCGATGTCACGCTCACGTTGAAATCCAAGACCGTCACCACTCCCACGCCGGAACCGGTCACCGTTAATATCACGACCGATCCGGACAGTGTCAAAACCAATATCAAAGCTCTGGCGACCGCCTACAACGATATTGTGAAATTCGTCAATGAGCGCACAACCTATGATACCTCGACGAAGACCGGCGGCATTTTCTTCAACGAGAGTACGGCGAAAAGCGTCCTGAGCCAGCTGCGAACTGCGCTTTCCGGAGAGGTCAGCGGACTGTCCACGTACAAAAGCGTGGGAACCGTCGGGTTTAAAACGGAACGCGATGGAACCGTCACGGTAGACGACGCCAAATTAGATGCCGCATTGGCGAGCAACTACAGCGCCACGAAAGCCCTGTTTGTCACACAAACAACATCCAGCGGCATTGCGGACCGGGTGGTCAAGGCCGTCGATTTCCTCGATGCCATCGATACCGGCGCCTTTACGGTGAGAAAGACCGCCATCACGAGTCAGATCAGCAAACTCACCGATGAAATCGGTCGCAAGGAAGATATCGCCTCGCAATATGAGGAACGGTTGCGACTGCAATTTGCTTCCCTCGATGCATTACTTCAAAAACTCAAAGGCCAAACCAGCGCTCTCCAGGCGTTACAATAACCAGATAAGGTCACCATGATTGCTACGGCAGCTAACGCCTACCAACAGACTCAAGTCATGACAGCCAGTCGGGTGCAACTCATCGTGTTGCTCTACGATTCTGCGATTCAATCGATGGAGCTCGCCCGGGAAGCCATTCTCACGAACAACTACAAAGATAAGGCCCGATTCCTCGACCGCAGCATGGCCATCGTCGGAGAATTGTCCAGCGTTCTGGATTTCGAGCGGGGCGGGGAGATCGCCGTGTCCCTGCACCGGCTGTATGACTACATGGTCCAGCAATGCATACAAGCGAATCTTCGGCATAACGGCAAACACTTGGACGGACCGATTCGCTGCCTGACGACCCTCCGGGAAGGATGGCAAGTCGTCGCACGACAAGAAGCGGTGGCGCATGTCGCCTAGTTCCTCCCATCCCGGTTCGTCTCACGACCGTCGCTCCATCGAACAACTCACCATCCAAGCACTGAAAGCCGCCCGAGCAGGGGACTGGGATCAAGTCGACGCCTGCTATAGCGAGCGCGGACTCAGTTTGGCCGCATGCAAACCTGATCACACCGTTGCACAACAGCTTCTCATCATGGATGAAGAAATTCGCCAGGCCATCCTGCTCGCGCAAGCTGGAATGTCCGCTCTCTTGGCTGAGGCCTCTCACGTGACCCGCCACCTGCGCCAATTACGCGAAAGTAGCGGACAACTGGCCTCAGACAGTGTAACGATACATCGAGAAGCCTAGCGTTCTTGCAGCCAGATACCCTGGCTTCCCCGCGACCTTCCACTAGAGAGGTTTGGTATGAGGCCTTCACCTGAGCGGCCGCTGCAGCGCCCGCATCACGACATCAAGAACGAAGAGCGGCGCGAGTGGCTCCGCATCGACGATCGATTGCTGCTCGAATATCGACGAGCCGACGAGCCGCTGGAGGCGATGAACCAATATTTGCCGCCGGCGACGGAAGACACCATTGCCACGGCCGTATCGAAGCCAACCGTTGATTTGCTGGTACGGGCAGGGGAGACGTTTGCGGGTTCTCCGCTCCTGCCGTGGGTATCGAAAATCGACTGGATGCTGGAGACGATCCTCAAGTCGATGGTCAAGAGTCACCCGGGCAGTGTGAGCATCGCGCGACTGACCGATGTGGATATCAGTGCGGGCGGGTTGGGATTCAACACCCCTCGCGAATTTCAGGCCGATGACCTGCTGATGTTGAAAGTGATCCTGCCGCCGTTCAGCATGATTGAAACCATGGCTAAGATCATCCGGGTGACGCCGCTCGATCAGGGGAAGGCAGGATTTCATCTCGCCACCCAGTTTGTGGATCTGGGCGGAGACGAGCAGGAACTGATTATCCGGCATATCCTCCAGATTCAAGCCGAGCGGCTACGAACGAGGAAGGCCGCGCATAATCATCTCTGAATGGTGAGCAGGAATTGAGGCGCTAACCGTCTAGGCCGCCCGTTCCGGAGAGGGAGCGGATGGCTGCGGCATCGTCGCTGGTTTGGTGAGCTGAGCCAAGAGCGCATCAGCCGCTCCGTTGAGGGCGACGGAAGCCGGCGCGGTCGGTTCGAACTCCACCACCGGCAAGTAGCTGCGAACCGCCCGGACCATCGCCGGATCGTCTGGAATCTCGCCGAGCATCGTCAGGTCTCCTCCGACATACTCCTTCAGCAGCTTTTTCAATTGCAGCACGTTGACCCGTGATTTGCCTGATACGCGATTGACGATGAGGTAGGGTTGAAACCCTTGCAGGGTGTTACTCGCCGTCTCTTTCGCATTCGGATCTGTCTCGCCCACCGCCTGAATCACCTCGTCGATACTGGCGAAATCGCGATCCGACAGCGCTTCGCTCACCGCGTCACGGGACAAGAATGCCGATAATACACGTCGAATGGCGGCCAGCTTAATGAACCGGTAGAGATCAAGGACCGAGGTCGGATCTGGTGTCGCCACCGTGAGATAGCAGTCGGCCATGAGAAAAAAATCGAGCGCATGATAACTGGT
>CAADGJ010000226.1 GCA_900696505.1 uncultured Nitrosospira sp. | reverse complement strand
GTATGACTGGTTCCCATGTGGATATCACCGAACGTAAGCGAGCGGAGGAGGCCTTGTCTCGAAGCGAGTCCACGCTTCGGAGCTTCTTCGAGAGCGGCGTCATGATGATGGGAGTAGTGGAATTACAGGACGGCGATATTCTGCACCTTTCAGACAATCGTTGCGCGGCCAGCTTTTTTGGCACCACTTCGGAGTTGATGCAGGGGCAGTTGGCCTCGAAGCTCGGTGCGCCGCCGGACACCATCGCATTGTGGCATCGACACTACGAGATGAGCCGAGAGAGCGCACAATCGGTGCGATTTGAATATCCCCATTCAGATCCAACCTCGGGCACAGAGCGGTATTTGTCCGTCTCGGTCTGTTGGATCGGTACAGGGCCGAGCGAGCGGCACCGGTATTCCTATGTGGCCGAAGATGTCACCGAAGCGCGACGCACCAAAACGGCGTTGGTTGAAACGGCTGAGCGATATCGGGGTGTCGTCACGGCGTTGGCGGAAGGCATCGTGCTGCAGAATGCGCAAGGGCAGATCATTGCGTGTAACCCCAGTGCGGAACAGATTCTGGGCCTGACTGCAGAACAGATGATGGGGAGAACATCCGTCACTTCTGAGTGGCGGGCTATCCATAAAGTCGGTACACCGTTTGATGAGGAACAGCATCCCGCGATGGTCACACTCCGTACTGGTCTGCCCTGCACGGACGTGATCATGGGTGTGTGCCGGCCGGGCGGAGAACAACGCTGGTTGTCGATTAATACGCAGCCTCTTCGAGAGCCTTATGCCGACCGTCCGTATGCCGTCGTGACCTCATTCCACGACATCACGGAACGTCGTCGAGCAGAGGAGTCCTTGCTGGAAGTGCAAACTCAGCTTGCTCAGCGTGTGCGTGAGCGAACCGCCCGAATTCATGAGCTGGAGGCTCAACGGTCGCAGGCCGAAAAAGTGGCAGCGCTTGGCCAACTGGCAGCCGATATCGCCCATGAAATCAACAATCCACTGGCGGGTATTAAGAACGCGTTTCACCTCGTCAAGCAAGGCGTGAGCCCCGACCACCGGCATTATCGATTCGTTGAACTCATCGATCGAGAGATCCAGCGCCTCGCGGCCATTGTGAAGAAAATGTACACGCTCTATCAGAATGGAGCATCGGGACAATGGCAAGCCACGGACATGAGCGACCTGCTCCAAAATGTGGGAACGTTGCTGGACTACAAGCTGGTCTCGCGCCGAATCCAGTTACGCACAGAAATAGAGTTGACCTGTCCGGTGGTTACCCTGCCGCGCGCCGATCTGTTTCAGGTGTTGCTCAATCTCGTGCAGAACGCCATCGATGCGTCTCCCCAGGATATGGAAGTGGTGTTGAAGGTGGCACGGCACGGTGACACGCTCCATTGGAGCGTGATGGATCATGGGCCGGGCATTACCCCAGAGGTATTTCCTCATATTTTTGAACCATTTTTTACGACGAAATCAGCCGGCGGTCCGCAGGGGCTCGGACTGGGACTCTCTGTGTCCCGCGGGCTTGTCCGAGCCATGGGTGGCAGGATCGAGGTCCATACGCGGCCGGCGGGCGGATCAACATTTACGGTGATACATCCTCTGAATGTCACAGATGGTGTCGGGCAGCAGGGCACAGGAGCCGCGTTGAAAAAGGAGCAGGAAGATGACGATTACGCCCAAACGCATTCTCATTGCTGATGACGAGGAGACGTTTCGAGAATCGACCGTAGCCATACTCGCCGACGCAGGGTACGCCTGCAATGCCGCCCGGGACGCGACTGAGGCCGAGCGGCTCCTCGAAAACGGATACGATTTGCTCCTGGCAGATGTCCGGATGCCGGGAAACTCGCAACTGGAATTTCTTGAAACTGTCGCCAGGCGACATCCTGACCTTCCTGTGGTGGTGGTGACGGGATACCCGTCTGTGGGCACAGTGATTGAATCATTCCGTTTATCGATCGTGGATTATCTGATCAAGCCAGTGGATTTGAATGAGCTCAAGAAAGCCGTGGATCGCGGCCTGCGCCGAAGGAGTATCGTGCGGGCCGTGCAGGATGCCATGGACGAAACCGCCAAGATGGCCGGTATTTTTGAGCGCTTGGGACGATCGATGAATGAGTTCGGAGGACGGGAGCAGCAAGTGGAATGGACGGCACAAGAGTATATGGCTCAGGCCATGGGGCATATCAGCCACTTATCGGCGCTGGTGGGCCGCACTCTGGAGGCGTCGCGCACGGGGCAACCACAGGCTCCGACCGATATCTGCGGATTGATGAAATGCCCTCGATTAGACCGGTATGAAGCGGCGATTGAAGAAGCCATCCAGGTCATGGAGCACACGAAAGGCTCGTTTAAATCCAAAGAGCTCGGTACGTTGCGGCAGCATTTGGAAGACGTACTGAGGGAGGGCCGTCGATAAGCCGGGCACTCCCGGAAGCGTCTAAAGTAGGAAGGCCTTCGTGTGTAATGGGGTTTTTGCAGGTAGCGAATAACATCCAGAGCCAGAGCGGGTTGCGCGAACGTGCGGCCTCTTGAGCGATAACGGGAAGCCCTGCTTGGGGTAAGCGCACAGGTTCCTCGATCTAGAGGAGCTGTGCGCTTTTTTGTTGCGATCGTTTTTGTGGGTTTTGAGGTGACAGTCTACATGCCTTCCTGTGTGTCTTCTGGGTCCAATAGGGGAATACCTAGCAGGCATCAGCCTCATGAAACGTTACCCTCCCAATAAAGGCGGCCCCTATGCCATGCCACACCGCCAAGCGCGAGTTGATTGAGCCAGGATCGACGGCGAAAGGCCACAACGGTGGGGTGGTTAACAAAGGACAAGGCGATCGAGGTTATGCCACACCCCGAAAGTCCCTGGGGATAAGAAAGAGGCCGTCAAGGGGGCGACGACGAGGGAGGAGCCATGAGCCTGAAGATCGATGTCACGACAGTCGCCCGCGTTCTTCTCCGAGATGGTTCCTGGTATGAGGTGATACCTGGATCACTGACGATGGATACATTTCAATGGACTGACCGCGAGGGTATCACCATTGCCAGCGTCGATCTTGAGGCCCTTCCGCCGATGGGCATTCGTTTCAAAACGCGCGGCATGAGTGGATGGCTTTCCTGTCCGCTCACTTCCATTGTAGCCGTCCATTACGAACCGATCGAACTGGAAGATCCGCTGGCGGTGGAACTCCCGTCCTTATTATCCGATGAACTTGATCGGCCATCCGTGCAGTGACGATAAAAGATACTGCCTCATCCAGACGGCCGTTCTTCTTTAAGGATACAAGTTCGTCGTTGAACGCCGCGCGTCCTAGCGAAAGGATCCTTCAAGGGGGGCGCGTCTAGGCTCTTCCGGTCAATGCCAAAATGAGCACGATGAGCAGGATAAGACCGATCCCGCCGGAGGGGTAATAGCCCCATCCGCTACTATAGGGCCAGGACGGAAGCGCGCCTATCAGCAAGAGAATAAG